>DYKS01000012.1 GCA_020722485.1 Candidatus Elulimicrobium sp.
GAAGGGGGATTTGGGTCAGCTGCATAGCGGTTGTTGCGCGATGTGTCGCGCGCTCAATTTTCACAAAACTAAATTCTTTATCGCAGAGCTGTGCGTTGTGGCGAAGAAATGGAGCGCGCGTTCAGCGCGCGACATTTCGCCACAACTCGTTTATATGCGAATTGAATGTATAATATCGACCTCCCATTGTATATTACACGAATTTATATATAATGTAAAATTATCCATAATCATTTAACCAATTTTATTTTACCAATTTTTGTAAAATTAGGCACATTAGTTTAAAAGTAAAAGATATTAATTATGAAAAATATCCGAAATTTTTGTATTATTGCTCATATTGACCACGGCAAATCTACTTTGGCGGATCGGATTTTGGAATTGACTGGAACAGTGGAAAAGCGAAAAATGAAAGAACAATTATTAGATCAAATGGATCTGGAACGGGAGCGGGGAATAACTATTAAATTACAGCCGGTTAGAATGAAATACAAAGGTTATGTTTTGAATTTAATTGATACGCCCGGTCATGTGGATTTTGGTTATGAAGTTTCCCGTTCTTTAGCGGCGGTGGAAGGCGCCATTTTATTAGTGGACGCGACCAAAGGAGTGCAAGCGCAAACGCTTTCCAATTTATATCAAGCCATTGAGCAAGGACTGGAAATTATTCCGGTGGTAAATAAAATAGATTTGCCTAATGCTGATGTGGAAAAAACCAAAAAAGAAATCATTCATATTTTAGGCTGTCGCGAGGAAGAAATATTTTTAGCTTCCGGTAAAACCGGCGCAGGAGTGGATAAAATTTTGGAAGCAGTTATAGAAAAAATTCCCGCGCCTGTAGGCAATCTTCATCGGCCTTTGCGAGCGTTGATTTTTGATTCTAAATATGATATTTACAAAGGCGCGCTGGCTTACGTGCGGATTGTGGACGGAGAAGTGAAGAGGGACGATCGGATTTTAATGATGGCAACCAGCAAAGAAAGCGTAGTGGTGGAGACTGGCAGTTTCCGTCCAGAATTGAAAACGGAAGAAAAATTATCCGCGGGAGATATTGGATATATTGCCACTGGTTTAAAAAATGTGGAATATTGTCGAGTAGGAGATACAATCACTCAAATTACAAGCGATAATTCACAAATTATAAAAGTTCAGCCTTTACCGGGCTACAAAGAAGTCAAGCCGATGGTGTACGCCAGTTTTTATCCGATTGAAGGTGAAGATTATAATTTTATGCGTGACGCTTTGGATAAATTGAAGCTGAACGATGCCGCTTTTGTTTTTGAACCGGAAAGCAATCTGGCGCTGGGACGCGGCTTTCGGTGCGGTTTTTTGGGAATGTTGCATCTGGAAATAATTCAAGCGCGACTGGAGCGCGAATTTGAATTGACGCCGACTATTACTACTCCCAGCGTCGTATATCGAGTAAAATTAAAAGAGAAGAACCGGGAAGCGGAAATTTACGCTCCAGTGGATATGCCGGATCCCTCTTCCGTTGAAGAAATAAAAGAACCTTACGTGAAACTGGATATTATCACTCCCGCCGTTTACTTGGGGGCAGTGATGGAATTGATGCAAAAAACGCGCGCGGAATATCAAAATACGGAATATATTGATCAAGAAAGAGTTTTGCTTTCTTACGAGGCGCCGCTTACCGACATTATCGTTAATTTTCACGACGATCTCAAAAGCGTTTCTTCTGGTTTTGCGTCCATGAATTATAATTTTGCCGGATATCGTTCTTCAGAACTTGTCAAACTAGATATTCTGGTCGCCAAAGAAAAAGTGGACGCGTTTTCCCGCATCATTCCCAAACAAAGGGCTTTTCAGGAAGGAAAGTCTATGGTGGAAAAATTGAAAGAAGCCATTCCGCGACAGAATTTTGCCATCGCTTTACAAGCCGCCATTGGGGGAAAAGTAATCGCCCGCGAAACTATTCATCCTTTTCGCAAGGACGTTACCGCCAAACTTTACGGCGGAGATGTTACCCGCAAACGAAAACTTTTGGAGAAACAAAAGAAAGGCAAAAAGAAAATGAAAAACATCGGCCGAGTCGCCATTCCCGCTAAAGCGTTTCTGGATGTTTTGAAAAAATAATTTATTTTTATTAGAAATCAAATTATTATTTAGAATTAGGATTTATAAGAATTTTTAAATTGTCAAAATTCAAAACACATACACATTTTAATTAGTGATAAATAATAAAATTTATGAAAGAAATTATTTTTAAATTAGAAGAACTAAAACTTAAACTCCCGTTTTTGCGGGACCGCCTTTGAATTGAATAAAAAAAGAGAAAGAATGGAAGAGTTGGAAGAAATTTCCGCGCGCTCCGGTTTTTGGAATGAAACGGAGAAAGCTTCGCGGATTATGAAAGAATTGGAAAATATTAAAGAGGAAGTTGAAAATTGGAAAAAATTGGAAGAAAAAATCGCTTATTTAGAAGAGTTCGCGCAAGTGGCAGAAACCGTCGAAGAGAAAAAAGAAATTGAAGCGGAAACGGAAGAATTAGAAAAAGAAATCGCCGCGTTGGAATTTAAGACTTTATTAAAAGGAGAATACGATAAAAGCGGAGCGATTTTAGCCATTCACGCTGGCGCTGGCGGGGTGGACGCGCAAGATTGGAGCATGATGCTGTTGCGGATGTATTTACGGTGGGCGGAAAGAAAGGGATTGAAAGCTAAAATTCTAGATGAGTCGCCGGGAACGGAAGCCGGGGTTAAAAGTGTTATTTTTGAAATTGAAGGCGATTATGTTTACGGATATTTAAAAGGAGAAGCGGGAACGCATCGATTGGTGCGACTTTCTCCTTTTAACGCGGATAAATTACGTCAAACATCTTTTGCTTTGGTGGAAGTTTTGCCAGTGATCGACGAAATTGAAGAAGTTTCCATTAAAGAGAAAGATTTGCGGATGGACACTTTTCGCGCTTCCGGCGCCGGCGGGCAGTATGTTAACAAAACTAACAGCGCGGTGCGGCTGACTCATTTGCCGACCGGACTGGTGGTTGCTTGCCAAAGCGAACGTTCACAAGCGCAAAACAAAGAGCGCGCTTTGAAAATTTTACGCGCTAAAATCCATCAAAAATATTTGCGGGAAAAAGAAGAAGAGAAAAGAAAACTGCGCGGAGAATTTCATAGTCCGGAATGGGGCAGTCAAATTCGCTCTTATGTTTTGCATCCTTATAAATTAGTTAAAGACCATCGCAATAAATTTGAAACGGCGGAAACGGAAAAAGTTCTCAACGGAGAAATAGATGAATTTATAGAAGCTTATTTGCGGATGTAAGAAGATGATTGGTTATGAATAATTTGGCGTTATCGTTTATTCAGATTTTTAGTTATTGTTTAAAAAAGAAAATTATCCGTTATTCTTTTTCTTTCGCAAGAAAAATTTTTTGTCTTCGGGGGTAATAACACCGAAACTAAACAGCAATCCAAAATAAAATAAAAGAAGCGGCGGGAAAAATAAAAACATTGTCAAAATTGAATCTCCCGACCAATGCGCTAGCAGAAAAATCATACCGCTGGCGATTGCTATTTTTCCTATTTCCGCCAGATTTATTTGGGACTGAAAAACTTTTGTCAGAGAAAACCAAAGCCAAAAGATCAATCCGATCGCGACAGCCAATTTAATATTAGTTACCATTTTTGCTTCTGTTCGCGAAAGAATTGTTATTTCTAAAATAGCGTTAAAAAGAATCGCAACCGAAACGGCGATAAGAGGAATTTTAATTTTTCCCGCGCCTTTATAAGCGAAAGCCAAAACATAAAAAATTGCCAGAAGAGAAGAAGCAAAGGCCAGGGATGGTAAAAAGGAAGCAGCGCTAATAAATTTTTCTCCGAAAATCAAAGACAAAATAGTTCGCGGGTAAGCCGAAGTAAAAACAATAAAAGGCGCGGATATAATCAGCATAAAACGACTGGTAAAAATAATTATTTTTCTCGTTCGTTCTGTGTTCGCGACAGAGGAGGATTCAGAAATGGAAGGCAAGAGAAGGAGGGTGAGGGCGTAAAAAATGAAAGAAGGAATGCGCGCGATGGTAAGCGCCGCGTTGTAATCTCCCGCTAATGCGTCATTATGAAAAAAATATTTTAAAAAATATAAATCAAAAGACATTAGAATTTCGAACAATACCAAGAAAAAAGTAACGGGAAAAGCGAGAGAAAAAATTTTTTTTAGCGGGAATTGATTTTTATTTTCAATTTTGTCTAAACGAGGAATAGCCGGTCGCCAATGATCAATAGCCAGCGCTGTCAAAAAAACTCCGGCGGGCACCAGATTATAACCCCAGAAAACGCCGCGCAGATGAAAAAAATAAGTCAAAAGAGGAATAAGAGAAACGCGCAAAAAAGAACGAACAAATTTTAGCGCGGACTGAGTTTTTATTCTTTGCATTCCAGAAAATAGATAAAAATAAAAAGAATCCAAAGCGTAAAAAGGAATAATGAAAGTTGCGGCGCGAAAAAGAGGAGCAAGCGAAGGATCTTTCAAAACGCTGGCGATGAAATCGGCAGAAACAAAAAACACAAGCGTGATGGCGGAAATGACAAGTATTTGAGCTTTAGCGCTTTGATAGCGAACAGAAGGAAGTCGTCGCGAATTTTTAGTCGCTGTTTCGCTTAGAAATTTACTCATCGTGATAGGGATGCCGCTGCCGATGAGGTTGGCGATTAATAAAGTTAAAGTAATTACCAGACTAAATCTTCCAAAATCAGTCGGGCCCAAGAGGCGACCGGTTATCATCTGCACGACATAACCGGAAACATAAAACAAAAATTCAGCTGAAAATAAAAAAATAAGCGAGTTTAGAGAAGGCATAGAATTAGACGCAATTTATTAGTGACATAGTTAATGTTAATTGTTAATTAGCGTTAAGGAAAAATTTTAAAAATTTCTAATGTTTTTTGGTGGCAGTCGGAAAGACGAATAATTATTTTTCCTTGCGGAGAGAAGTTAGTGGGAAAAATTTCTTTTTTGATTTCTTGTTTTTCTCCGGAAGAGATTGTTAGTGTTCCATTGGCGATGGTTTTTTCATTAGCGATGAGAACATATTGAAATTTATCGCAATCGCTTTGGTTATTAATTGTGAAAGTGAGATCATTTTTCAATGGTTGAACGAAAGCTATGTCCCATTGTCCGGGGTAAAAATGGGAAAGAAAAAATTGCTCTGCTCCGAAAAGAAATAATAAACTTAAAAGAATTATTCCTCCGGTTAGCCAAGTGGTCTGTTTTTCTGTGAAAGTCGTTTTCATAATTTAAATTTAAATAACATTTAATTGTAATTAGCAGCTTGAAAATAAACGGAATTAAACGGATCGGCGTAAATTTTCCAATAATTGTTAAAATGTTGAAATTGTTGTCCGTCAATAGTTTCATTAACCAAAAAGACGTGGGCGTTGAGATCGGACGCGCATTGACGCGCTTCTTGAGAATTGGGAGCGGAAATTAAATTCAATGTGCATTTTTCTTGTTTGTCAGTGGCTCGTTTATAGCGGAAAAAATGTGCGCGGTAGAAAGGATAATTGTAATCGCGCGCCAAAAAAACTTTAATCCAAGCGTCTCCCGGAATATTGATATGATCGTGAATTATGACAAGGGATGCTGGTATTTTCTCGCGCAGAAATTCGGCGCTGTGAAATAATTCTTGCGCGCGAACGATAGAAGCGGCGGAAAAATTTTTCAGATAAGAATTATTGTCAGTAAATCCGTTATAAATTATTGCTCCGAGCGCTAAAATTAAAATTCCGTGATAAAGCCAAACGGGGAAAAAAGTGTTTTGTTTTATTTTTTCAGAAATCCAAACTAGGGCAAAAGCGGAAAGTATCGCTATTGGAAAAGTAAGGTAATTAGCAATTCTTCCGGAAGGCATAGATATTTTTACCGCTTCTGGATAAAGTATTAGAAAAACCAAAGGCAAAAGCCAACCCGTCAAAAGAGCGGCGGTGTCGGTCAGACGCGGTTTTTGAAAGAAAATTAAAATCAATAAACCGAAAATAGCCAAAGTCGCGCGCGGTTCTCCGAGAGAATAAACCAATTGCCAAAAAGAAAATCCTAAATGTTCTTCGGCTTCTGGCGTTCCCATAATAGTTTTTACTGCCGCGTTTTTAATGTAAGACGGAGTATAAATCCAGAGAAAAAAAATTATTGCGCCTCCCAAAGTAAGCCAAGTTTTTTGGTCAAGAAGAAGTGGGATTATTTGTCGCGAGAATAAACGCGGATTGAAAAAAAGCATCATCGCGCCGAAACATAAAAGAATTAAAAGAAGAATTAATGCGGATAAATGATGGAAATAAATCAAAGCGAAACTGATAAAAATTGCCAGCGCTAAAACATCCGCTCTTGCTTTTCGAATAGCGATAACTAAAAAAAGAAAAATAGTGGGTAAAAGTAAATTGCCAAACAAATTTCCTACTACTCCGCCGCTTACGTATTTCATTTGCGATTGACTGATAGAATAAAGCGCGCCGGCAAAAAAAAGCGTCCAAATAGCCACATTTTGCGCCGAAGAAAAATTTTCAAATATTCGCCGTGTGAGCGCGTAAAGGGAGAGTAAAGAAAAAAGATGAATAATGAAAAGTGTCAGTAAAGAAAAAGCGGAAGTGAATTCTCGGCCGGAAATCATTTGAATGCCGGATAAAATCAAATGTTCTCCGATGATGAAATCGGAAATTGGTCGCGGTTGACTGATAATGTTTTTTCCATTTTCATTCAAGATTATTTCTTGTTTTTCGTAATTTGGCAGTTCTCCGAAGGAGGAAATTTTTTTGACCCAATATAAATGATGACCTAAATCGGTGGCGGAAGGAACAAGATTGGGCAAAAGATAAATAGTTTTTATAATTACCAACAATAAAAAAACCGCCAAAAAAATCCCGTTAATATTGCCGATATTTTCACTTTCTTTTTTTTCAGATGATTTATTTTTTTTAGCGGTTTTTCCCCAACGCGCGAAGAAGAAAAAAAAGAGACCAAAAACGCCAACGGTTATTGTGATTGTCAGAGAATTTAAACGAATTCCCGCTCGTCCAATAATAATCATTAAAAAAGTGGAAATCGCGGCGCTTAATCCAACAGAAGCGATTAGTTTTTCTGTCAACGTCAAAAAAGGATTTTTTCTTTGCCAAAAAGATAATAAAGAAAATCCCGGCCAAAAAAGCAAGAGAAAAATAGCCATTAAAAATAAAAATTGTTTCGCGATTAAGTATCCCATAATACTGATGAAAAATCTTGTTTCAATCTAGCATATTTATAAGCCAAATTCAACATTGCGCTATATAGTAATGTGGTATTTGGCGGAATTGATTATTGGTTTTTGATAGTTAGGAGTTTTTATTTTGTCGTGAGTTTTCATTTTTAATATTCTCTGGCGTTGGATAAAAATTGTGATTAAAAAATTACGTGGGTGGTTGTTAACGGTGAATAAATTTGTTAAAATAATAAAAGTATCAGGCGGCTTCCGTCGTAATTTTTTTTAAAAAACAAAAAATGAAAAAACAAATCTTGAGTTATGTTTTATTGAGCTTAATTGCGTTGCTAGCGTTTTTTTCATGGCGAGAGGTTTCTAATTCTATTATTGATTCTCAACAAGGAAATTGGTTTTTGCCGACTATTTGGTTTTCTTTCTTCTTTATTTTTCTATTCTTAGGAATTTTTTTAATAAAAAATTTTTATTTATTGATAGAAATATTGTCTCTTTCTGTTTTTTCTAGTTTTCTTTTTACTTTTTCTGTTTATCATTTAGTTATTTGTTTACTTGGTTTGATTTTTTCTATTATGGGGGCGCGTCGTGTGCGGGAAGATTTGGCTGCCGGAGTAAAAATTAATATATGGCGTTCGGCGCGGATGGGAAGGAATTTTTTAATTTTGGGCATAAGTTTGATTATAGCGGGGCAGTATTACTTTCAGGTCAAGAAATTGCCGGAAGAAAAACTATTCTTTCAAATTCAAATTAACGAAGAACTAAGCAATGCTGTCGTGAATAAAATAGTTCCTTTAATTTTTCCTGATTTACGGAAGATAAAAGATGAAAATTTAACCGTTGATCAATTTATTTTGAAAACACGGAAAAATCAAGCGCTAAATGAAAGTGATTGGATAAACCAACCTTTAATTCTTTACGAAGGACGCAGACAGTTGTCTGAAATCGCGGGTAAAGAACTTCAAGGAAATGAAAAAATGAGTGAAGTTTTTGCGGAAATATTCAATAAAAAAATATGGGAATTTTTGGGTCCAAAAAGTTATCGTTCGGAAAATTTTTCTTTTTTGCCAGCAATGTTGGCGCTGGTGTTATTTTTGACTGTCTTTTCCTTAGGTTCTTTTTTGGCTCCGTTTTGGGTTGCTCTAACGGCGGTGATTTTTTGGTTGATACGAAAATTGGGTTGGGTGGAGATTAACAAAATTACCGTTGAGCAAGAGATAATTTCGTAAAACGAGAAGATAAATTTAGCACTCTTTAAAAGGGATTGCTAATTTTTAATTATGGGCTTATAATAAGCGGGTTGATAATTTATCATTTTTATTAGTTTTATTAGTGTTATTTGTGATAATTCTGAAAAATAAACAATAAAGAGGATTCAAATAACCAAATAACTTTTTTATGAATAAAGATTATTACAAAGTTTTGGGCGTTTCCAAGAGCGCTTCACAAGAGGAAATCAAAAAAGCTTATCGTAAACTGGCGCATAAATATCATCCGGATAAATCCGGAGGTGATGAAAAAAAATTCAAAGAAATTAACGAAGCTTACCAAGTTTTATCCGATAAAACTAAAAGGGAACAGTATGATAGATTCGGTCAGACTTTCAGCGGATCTGGAGGTTTTTCGTCTCAAGGAGGACCGACCGGAGGTTGGGATTTTTCCGGTTTTGATTTTAGACAAGGAGGACGAGAAGGCGGTTTTGATTTTGGCGGCGATTTCGGCGATATTTTTTCCGATATTTTTGGAGGGCGTGAAGATGTCGAGCGCGGGGTTGGACAAGATATTCAAATAGACGCGGAAATTTCTTTTCAAGAAATGGCGCGCGGAACGGAGCGATCGGTAAAATTGCGTAAATCGGTGGTGTGTCCTGTTTGCCATGGTACCGGTGGCGAACCGGGTTCTCGAGAAGAAATTTGTTCCGCTTGTCAGGGAACGGGAGAAATAAAAAAGACTATGCGCAGCGCTTTTGGAGTTTTCTCGCAAATTTCTACATGTTCTGTTTGTCATGGTCGCGGTCGAATTTATTCCCAAAAGTGTCATGAATGCGGAGGAGACGGGCGAGTTAAAAAAGAAGAAACAATAAAAATAAAAATTCCCGCCGGTATTCAAGACGGTCAAGCTGTCATTTTACGCGGACAAGGAGAAGCGGGGGAATTGGGAGCGCCGGCTGGAAATTTATTTGTGGTTGTTCACGTATTAAAACATCCACGTTTTAAACGTCGAGGAAATGATATTGTTTCGCGAGAGAAAATAAGTTTTTCTCAAGCGGCATTGGGCGATAAAATAGAAGTGGAAATTGTTGACAAAAAAGTGACAATGAAAATTCCCGCTGGTACACAGGCCGGAGATATTTTTCGTATTCGCGGTGAAGGAATTGGAAGCGTATCCGGCCAAAAAGGAGATCACTTGGTAGAAATAATAGTAGAAGTTCCTCGTAAACTTTCCCGACAGCAAAAAAAGATTATTGAAGAATTGCGCGAAACCGAAAAATAATTCTTGACAATTGCGTGTCGATGATGTTTGAATTACAATGGAAAAGTAAGAATAAACCAAATTTTTTCGGCAAAATAAAAATAGACTTGAAAAAATATTTACAAAAAAAACAAGTTCAATTGTGGTCAAAGATGATTATCTCTTTGTTTTTTTTGTGGTGGATTTTTTTTCAGGTGGATTGGCGAGAAACTGGAGAATACTTGCGAAAAATAAATTTTTGGGAAATTTTGATTTATGCGGCTTTGTATTTTTTAGGAATGTGGTTTTCTGTTCGAAAGTGGAAATTTTTGGCTGAACGTAAAAACATACATAATTTATCTGAGAGAAAATTTTTTCAATATTATTTCGCCGCTACTTTTGTTAATAATTTTGCTCCTTCTTTTATTGGTGGTGACGCTTTCAAAACTTATCAGATAGGAAAATGGGGGAAAAAATATAAAGCGGCCGCTTCTAGCGTGATCGTGGATAGAATTACCGGATTATGGGGAGCGATGATTTTAGCACTTTTTTTCTCCGTATTTAATCAGCGATTGATTTTTAATCATCCACTTTTGCTTTTTATTTTATTTGGTATCATAGGCGTGCTCGTTGTTTCTTTTTTAATTTTGAAAAAACCTGCCGTGTTTAATTTAATTCCTTTTTCTCGAGCGCGGAATTTTTTTCACAAAGCTGTCGGCGAAATTAACAGTTATGATGGAAATGGCGAATGGGTTTTGGCGCGCGCTGTTTTTCTTTCGTTTTTTTTTAATTTTGCCGGTGTAGTAGCTGCCAATTATTTTTTGTTTTGGGCATTGGGAATTAACGTTCCGATTATGGAATATCTCGCGGTAATTTTTTTAATCAGTATTGTTTCTTCGGTTCCGCTTACGATAAACAATATTGGAATCAAAGAATGGGCGTATGTAACTTTTTTTGGATTTTTGGGCGCGCAACCAGCGCCGGTATTGGCAATTGCGTTGTTGAGTCGAATTTTACAAATGATATTTAGTTTATTTTCTTGGCCGATTTATTTAAAAAATAAATAAAAGTATATTTATTTCTCAATGATTAGAAAAATAATTAAGCAAAAAATTTTCCAAAACAATTCTACTGAAACAGTGGCAGGAGCGGCTTTGGTGATTTCAGTGGCTGGAATTTTAAGTCGGTTATTGGGACTTTTACGGGATCGAATTTTGGCTTCCCAATTCGGAGCGGGTGACACATTAGACACTTATTATGCCGCTTTTCGTTTGCCGGATTTTTTATACAATCTTTTAGTGGCGGGAGCGTTGAGTGCCGCTTTTGTTCCAGTTTTTTCCGCGCTTTTATCCGAAGAAAAAAAAGAAAAAGCATGGGAATTGGCCTCCGCTGTTATTACTTTTTTGATATTGATGATAGCAGTTCTTTCTTTAGGTTTTATTATTTTCGCGCCTAAAATAATAAGTTTGATCGTTCCTGGATTTTCTCCGGAAAAAATGACAGAAACGGTTTTACTCACTCGTATTATTTTTTTAAGTCCTTTGTTTTTGAGTGTTAGCGCGGTGTTCGGCGGAATGTTGGTTTCTTTCAAAAGTTTTCTGGCTTATTCGTTAGCGCCCATAATGTATAATCTTGGCATTATTGTCGGAGTGGTTTTTTTTGTTCCGATTTTGGGAACTTCCGGTTTGGCATGGGGAGTAGTTTTGGGCGCTTTTTCGCACGCGGTGATTCAGTATTTCGCGGTTAAATTTTTCGGCTATCGGTATGCTTTTTCAGCGCGCGGAGTTTTGCTTAATTCTGAAGCGCGCCAAGTTTTAAAACTAATGATTCCGCGCAGTTTGGGAATGGCGGTGAGTCAAATAAATTTATTAATAATAACTTTTTTTGCTTCTACTTTGGCTTCAGGCAGTTTAGCGATTTTTAATTTTGCTAACAATTTGCAAAGCGTTCCTTTGGGATTGTTCGGTATTTCTTTTTCAATAGCGGCTTTCCCGCATTTGAGTTCTTTAGCTGCCCGTCAAAAAATTGCTGATTTTCGGCGCGTTTTTTCTCGCACTTTTCGTCGTATTCTGTTTTTTGTTCTTCCCTTTAGCGCGCTTATTTTTGTTTTGCGCGCGGAGATTGTGCGTTTAGTTTTGGGCGCGGGTAAATTCAACTGGGAAGATACTCGCTTAACTTTGGGAGTGTTGGGGTTTTTAAGCTTGAGTCTTTTCGCCCAAAGTCTTGTGCCTTTGCTTAGTCGTTCTTTTTATGCTTTTCGTGATACGAAAACCCCTTTTTATACAGCGATTATTAGTGAAATGCTGAATATTTTTTTGGTAATTGTTCTTATTGAAAAATATCAAGTGATGGGCTTAGCGATCGCTTTTTCCGTGGCGGCTTTGATTAATTTGTTTTTGTTGTTTTTCCAGTTAAAAAAGAAGATGGGATATTTGGACGAAGGCAGAATCGCTCGGTCTTTTTTGAAAATTTCGGCAGCTTCTTTTTTGACTGCGTTGATTGCTTACGCCACTCGTTACGCGGCGAATTTCTTTGTGGATTTGAAAACTTTTTGGGAAGTTTTTTTCCAGTTTACTGCCGCCGCCGGAATGGGTTTAGCTGGTTTTTTAGCGGCGTGCCATTATTTGGATGTGGAAGAATTTTATGATTTCCGCCGTTCCATTCTGATTCGTTTTTTTGGTTCAGAAAAAGAAGCATTGAGAGAACAAGAAGGGATAAATTAAAAAGTTTGTCTTTTTCAAAAACGTGTTCTGTTAGCAACGGCTGTAGTTTGACGACACATTAGCGGAGATTATAAAAAAGAAAAATATTTGCCTATTAATTGCAAACAAAAAACCTTTTTTAGAAAAGGTTTTTTGTTTGGCGCGGTTATTTTTTCTTGATGATCAATTTCGGATTGATGCAATTAATATCGCATTGAGCGTTGTCAATTCCTTGATGAAGAAGATTGTTTTGGCATTCTCTTAATTTTTCTTGGCAAGCGGATTTGTTGTTATTGAAATAATCACGGTTGATTTCATAACCGAAATAATTAAGAACGAAACCGGCCACCATAATTGTTCCTATCATCCAAATTATGAACTTTAATAAATGAAACATAGTTTTATTGTGTATTTAAAATGTTCTGATTAATGTCCTATTCCTTTGTAAATTATACCATATTTTTTTAGTGCTTCTTTGTTTAGGCAATTTTTTCCGTCAACTATTACTTTTATTTTATGTTGGTAGAAAATTTCTGGAAGGATTTCTTTAAATTCCTGATGATCGGTTGCCAACACGATAGCTTCAGATCGACGGAGAAGTTCCTTTAAATTTTTCACTGTGGACATTTGAGGAAAATAAGGATCAAAAACTTCTACGCGCGCTTTGTGTTTTTTGATTAAATCTATAATTTTGAGCGAAGGAGTTTCTCGCAGATCTCCCACATTGGCTTTGTAGGAAAGTCCCAGTATTCCAACACGAACTCCGTTCATCGGCTTTTTAATTTCATTCAAAGCGTCTTGTAAAATTTCTACCGTGTACTCCGGCATTGAATTGTTGATTTTGCGAGCGATTTTTAAAAATTCGTGATCGAAGCCGGAAAGCTTGGCGCGTTCAATTAAATAATATGGGTCCACCGGAATGCAATGACCGCCGACACCGCAACTCGGCCAATGGGGCATAAAAGAAAACGGTTTGGTGGCGGCGCCACGAATCACATCCACGATGTCAATTCCCAGTCGGTCGAAAGATTTCGCCAGCTCATTCACGAAAGCAATGTTAATATCTCGAAAAGAATTTTCCATAATCTTCACTGCTTCGGCGGCGCGAATGGTTTTCATCGGATAAATTTCCGCGTCAATAATACTTTCATAAAACTCTTTGGCTTTTTTCAGTCCCTTGGCGGTGAATGATCCAACTACGCGGTTGATGTTGGTGACATTCCATTTAGGATCGCCCGGATTAATTCTTTCGGGGCAATGCGCCATTTCATAATCTTTACCGATGCGGTAGCCTTTTGCGGCAAAGATCGGTTCCACTACTTCTTCGCAAACACCGGGGTTAATGGTGGATTCCACGATGACCAGCTGTCCTTTCTTTAAATTTTTCGCCACGGCTTCAGCGGCGGATTTTACCGGTTCCAGATTGGGATAAAAATTTTTGTCCACTGGGGTGGGAACGCAAATTAAAACAATGTCGGCTTGGCAGATAACTTTTTCATCGGCGTCGACGCGCAAAGAAACTTTCGGCAAGTTGCTTTCAATAAACTTGTCTTTCAGTGGACTTTTGCCGGCGCGAATTTTTTTTATTTTTTCTTGATCTTTATCTAGTCCGTAAACCGTGTATCCTTTTAAAGCGCATTGGATGGCTAACGGCAAACCGACATATCCCAGTCCGATCACGCACACCGTTTGTTTTTTGTTGTTTTTCATAGATATAAAGGATTAACTATTAATTTAATTAACATTGTTCGGCAAAAAATTAAGAAAGGCAAATAACATTTTAATTTTTTATAGATTAGTTATTAGCTTGTTAATCATATAATTATTTTCGCGGTTTGGCAATTTACAAATTCGCGACTATTTTTTGGATGTCTTCGAGCGAATTTATTTTTACGGCTTTTTGTCGTAGAAGTGAAGCGTTGGGGAGGTTTTTAAAATAAGCGGCAAGTTGAGCGCGAAAGGAAATAAAACCTTGTTTTCCGTAATATTTTTCCACCAGTTTGGCGTGCTCCCAAATTGTCTCTTTCAGTTTGTGGTTTTTGATCATGAAAGATTGCGGCGAAATAGCGCGCGGATTTTTTAAATAATCTTTGATTTCTTGAAATATCCACGGATTGCCAATGGCGGCGCGCCCGATCATTAAAGTTTCGCAGCCGGTTTTTTCGCGGTAAAAAAGCGCGTCTTCGGGGGTTTGAATTCCTCCATTGTAAATGACGGGAATGTTTATTTTTTCTCGCAGCATTTTTACGATTTCCCAATGAGGCTTTTTTTTAAACATTTCTTTTAAAGTGCGAGCGTGGACTACCAGCTGATCCAAGCCGGCTTTTTCCAATTGAGGCGCGAAGCTCAAAATTTCTTCTGGATTTTTCAATCCCAAACGAGTTTTTAACGATAGCGGGAGAGAAACCGTTTTTTTAACAGCTTTGATAATTTTTATTACTTCTGAAATATTTCCCATTTGAATCGCTCCGTAACCGGCTTTTTTGGCTTTGGGAACCGGACAGCCCAAGTTTATGTCAATGCCGACCGGTTTTATTTTTTCCTCAATAATTTTGGCGGCGCGCGCCATAGATTCTGGATTGTTGCCGAAAATTTGTACCCAATAATTTTTTTCGGACGGAGAAAATTTTTCCGCCAAAGCTAAAGATTTATTAAAATTACTTTTAATCTTTTTTTTAAAAAGAGGAAAGTGAGCAGAGCGGGCAGAGGAATTTCCGCGGACTATTCCTTCGGCGCTTACCATTTCGCTCCAAGTAATGTCGGCGCCCCATTTTTGGCAAATTTGACGGAAAGCTTTATCGGTAAAGCCGGCCATCGGTGCGAGAGCTAACTTTAATTTTGTATCTTGTTTCATATTCTTTATCTTAATTGTTTTGGTAGCTTTTTTAGTTTTAGTATCGCGTATTGAGAAAAGAAAATCAATGCGTTATACTTGAAATGTTTATACATAGTCTTATAATTTGCGAATTTATGAAAATAGGTATTAACGCTTCATTTGCGCGAAAACCGAATACAGGCATAGGGCAAGTAACATTAAACTTTTTAAAAAATTTAAGTGATTTTAAGTTTGAAATTTTAAATAATCGGGAAGGAGAGAATAATGAATTTATTTTATACTTGGAAGAAGATTTGCCGGAAGAAATAAAATTGTCGAATAATTTTACCAAAAAAATTTTTTTGCCGTTGTATAAAAGAGATGATTTAATCCGCAAAATTTGGTGGGAGAAATATTTATTGCCGAAAAAAGTTAAAGAAGATAAGTGCGATGTTTTTTTTAGTCTTTACCAATGCCCGACAATTTTAAATTTTAAACACGAAATTCAAAATTCTAAATTCCGTCATATTATGCTTGTTCATGATATTGTTCCTAAAATTTTTCCGGAATACTTAAATAATTTTCGCAAAAAATTTTATTGGCGACTGACGGAAAAAGCCATTCAAAAAGCGGATAAAATTATAACTGTTTCGGAACACACTAAAAAAGATTTGATTAAATATTTAAATATTTTAGCGGAGAAAATTGATGTTAATTATATTGATGTTGATGAAATTTATAAAAAAGAAATTTCCGATCAAGAAAGCCAACGAGTTTTGGATAAATATAATTTAGAATCTGGTTATGTTTATTTTGGCGGGGGATTGGAAAAAAGAAAAAATGTTGAAGTTTTACTAAAAGCTTACAAACTTTTAGTAAAAAATAATGATCAACATAAAAAACTAAAAATTCCTCCGTTGGTTATTTCTGGAAAATTAATGCCTCAGTTAGCTCCGCTTTGGACGGACGCAGAAAATTTGATTAAAAAATTAAATTTAAAAGATAGAGTAAAGTTGTTAGGTTTTATTTCTCAAGAAGATTTGCCGGCGCTGTATCATAACGCTTCAATGTTTATTTATCCGTCTTTTTACGAAGGATTTGGACTGCCAGTTTTAGAAGCGATGAATAGCGGGGCGCCGGTGATTTGTTCCGATAAGTCGTCTATTCCGGAAGTAGTCTGTTCTCCTTTTTTTTCAAAAGAGAGAAATGGAGCAGAACTTTTATCTTCAAATAATGATTGCGCCGCTATTTTTTTTGATCCGAAAAATCCTGAGGATTTAGCGGAAAAAATTAAAAAACTTTTGCGGGATGAAAATTTGCGACAACAACTTTCTCAAAAAGGAAAAGAAAGAGCCGGAGATTTTTCTTGGGATAAATTTATGGAAAGATTTTTTGAGATTATTAATTTTTTTTAATTTAATCTATCTAAAAACCTATCCAATGACCGTCCTTGTAAATTAGGATTTTTGTTTTTTGCTTTATTTATCTGTAGAATGATTAGTATTGTTTACATTTTTTTCTTTATCATTCCGGAATTTTTTTAAAAAAACTAATGAAAATATTATTTTAGAAAATTTTATTATTGTCACTGCGGAATTTTCCGTAGCGATAGCGGAGGAAAATAT
>DYKS01000013.1:0-13884 GCA_020722485.1 Candidatus Elulimicrobium sp.
TTACAGTCAGGTGCATTTGACCACTCTGCCACCGACCCAATAATTATTGACTATTTTATTTTCAAAAGGCGTCTTCGCCGAAGACGGGCAATTGCTCGCTAGCTCGCAACCGCCTTACAGTCAGGTGCATTTGACCACTCTGCCACCGACCCAAATTAACTGCTATTCTATTTCCAAATTCTAATTCTATTTATGAGCCCACAGTCGGACTTGAACCGACAACCTATTGTTTACAAAACAATTGCTCTACCAATTGAGCTATATGGGCCTGAAAGAATTATCTAACAAATTAAATCCTTTCAATTCTTTTTTTCTGAAATTTCTTTTATTCTCCTAACTTTTTCATTCGCCTTTCTATTAAATGGACTTAATTTCAAAACTTGCTGAAAACATTCCAAAGCGTCTTTGTAATTTCCTAAATTTTCATAATAATCCCCTAATCTCTCGTAAGCTTCCATATCTTTTGGATTAACCACAATTCTTTCAATCAAAATTTTTTCCAATTTCTTTTTTTCTTCCACTTTATTTTTTTTCGGAGAAAAACTTCTAAATTTCAATCTTGACCTTATTTCCTTTAAAGTTTTTATCGGCGCGGTTTTTCTTTCTTTTTTTTCATCCTCCATTGAAAAAATTTTTTCATTTTCATTTAGTCTCTCTTTTTTGACAGAATAAGTTTTTCTCTCTTTTATTCTATTCTTCGAGAAAAAATTTCCATTCATTCTTTTTTCTTTTCTTAAATATAGAAGCCAATGGTCAAAAGCATTATACAATTTAAGAAAAATTATCTTAAATTTCAAAACAGATTTCTCTGAAAAATTGAAAAAAAAGTTTTTCAAACGACTTCTTTTCGGAAAAAGAACATCTTTTTCCGTAGTGGAAAATTTTTCTGAAGAAAATTTTTGCTCTCTTTCCGCGATATCTCCGGTTTTTCGGGAATAAAAAAATATCAACGCGGCGGAAAGAAAAACAATTACAATAGGAGGTATAATTAAATTCAACATCGTTTTATTGTTTTACAAATCTTTCTTTTTTATACTGATTACCGTTCCGTTATCCAATTTCACTCTGATTTCTTGTTTGATTACGTTTAAATCAATCACTTCTCCCGATCCTTCTTTGGTTTCTATGTGACTATAAATTTCCGGCATTCCTTCAAGCATTTCCCGATACTGATCATATTCATAAGACAAACAGCATTTCAATCGACCACACAATCCTGAAATTCGATCCGAACCTCTATGAGCAATCTGCTGAACGCGTGCCATCTCCGTACTAATACTGGGAATCTCCCTGAAAAATTTAACACAACACAATTCTTTTCCGCAAATTCCGCAACCACCCAACATTTTTGCTTCGTCGCGGGAGCCAATCTGTTTCATTTTAATGGAACGTCGCAATAAAGAAGAAACTTTTTTGACAAACGAACGAAAGTCCACTCTATCTTTAGCTGTAAAAACCACTAGAATATTGCTTTTATCCAAAGAAAGAAAAATGTCGGATATTTTCATTTCCAATCCACTTTTTTGAACTTCTTCTTTGCAAATTTTTAAAATTTCTTCTTTTTTGCCTTCGTTTTTTATAACGGACATCTCGTCTCGCGCCGTCATTTTGCGAACAATGGCGGGAAGATTTTCATCACCTTTTTCCTCCGTGTGAATCTCCGCCGAAAAAATAGTTCCAATATAATTACCAATTTCCGTCTCCACTACCACTTTTTCATTTTTAGTATAACCGCCTTTACCGGAATAAAAAAGAGGATTCTCCCAAGGATAAACTTTTACCAAATATTTAATCATAAAAAATCTCCTGTAAAAAAATTTACAATTCTACAATTCATAACGGACGAAATTACCTACTTGAATGTTCTCCCCCATTTTGGCGATTTTTTGATTAATTAATTCTCCAATTGTTATTTCTGGATTTTTAACAAAAGGCTGACCCAAGAGAGAGTTTTCTTCTCGGAATTTTTTTTCTTTCCCTTCCATTATTTTAACCATAATTTCCACGGTTTTATTTTCTTTTTTTAATTGTTCAGACCAAATTTCTTTTTCTTTAGCGATAATATCTTCGGATACATCTTCCGGACGCAAAAATTTAGGATCCATAGCGCTGATATGCATCGCGATATCTTTAGCCAGCTCCACAAATTCTTCATTACGAGCCACAAAATCAGTTTCACAAAAAAGTTCCAATAACGTTCCAATTTTTTTATTGGAATGAATATAAGCGAATACAATCCCTTCTTTGGCTTCGCGCCCGGCCTTTTTAAGCGCCTTAATATGTCCTTTTTTTCGGATAATTTCTATTGCCTTATCTTCATTGCCATTCGCTTCTTCTAGCGCTTTTTTTATATCCACCATTCCGACACCAGTTTGTTGACGAATTTTTTTTATTTTTTCCAGCATAATCAATTTAAAAAATTAATCTTGCCGCCAAAAAATTTGTCGGCTAAATAAATTTATTTTTTATTTTTCCATAATTACCCGACAAATATGTCCGGCAATTAAGTTAACAGCGGAAACCGCGTTATCATTGCAAGGAATAGGATAATCCGCCAAGCTCGGATCAGCATTGCTATCCACCAAAGCAATAACAGGAATATTTCTTTGGTTCGCTTCTTTGATTGGCAAAATATCTTCCTTGGCGCTGAAAGAGAAAATCGCACCCGGCAATTCTTCCATATTTTTAATCCCGCCCAAACGGCTTTCCAGTTTTTCTCGTTCTTCTTCTTTTTTCATTCGTTCCAGTTTGGTATATTTTTTAAGTTCTCCTTTGTCAATCTTTTCTTCTAAATTTTTCAGATATTTCGTTCTTTCTTTGATTGTTTTAAAGTTAGTAAAAGTTCCCCCCAACCACCGTCCCACTACAAAAGGCGCTCCACAAGCTAAAGCCGCTTCTTTGGCGATATCCGCCGTTTGCTTTCCCGTGCTGATAAAAAGAATCTGCTTGCCTTCTTTTTTAATTTGGCGAACAAATTCCATCGCCTCTTTCAGTTTTTCTATGGTTTTCTCTAAATTGATAATGTCGATGCCCTTGCGAGTGCTAAAAATATACTCGTTCATTTTCGGATGTCTCCTAAATTTTTTGTGTCCGAAATGAACTCCGTTACTAAACATCTCTTCTAAACTTATTTCCTTGCCCAAAAATTTGGTTTCGGAAAAATAGTTATCGCGCACTGAAATTTTTTCTTTTTCTTTAATTTCAGATTTTTGGGATTTTTTTTCTTCCAACATATTTTTTTCCTTGATAATTTATTAAAAAAATTCATCTATTTTTTCTTTCCGGAACGTAACCGGGAAAACTCTGATTCCGCCAAAGCGAAACAGGAACAAGTTTTCAGAAAAAATATGAACAAGCCCGCTTTTTCAAAAAACAGGCATAAATTTAGTATATATTTTACTGCTGGACTTGTCAATTACCGTTTTATATGCTAATCTCACAAAGTCAATAAATTTATAAAGATAAATCATAAATAAACGCGAAGTCTCTCCTGTTGAAAAGTCGCGATTATTTTTAAATTATTTATTATGAAAAAAAACATCCATCCCACTTATTATCCAAACGCAAAAACCACTTGCGCTTGCGGAGCGGTTTTTGTAATTGGCTCCACTCAAAAAGAAACAGCAGTGGAAATTTGTTCTCAATGCCACCCTTTTTATACCGGAAAAAAGAAAACTTTAGATACAACCGGAAGAGTGGATCGCTTTAATAAAATTGCTAAAAAGTCAGCAAAATTAAAAGAAGAAATCCAAAAAAATAAAGCCGCGCGCTTGAAAAAAGAAAAGGCGAAAAATACCAAGAAAGAAGAATCAAAAATTTCCACTGTAAAAAAATAAATAAAAAAATTTAACAAAATTTTCGTTCCGCTAACAAAAACCGTCCGATTAATCGGACGGTTTTTGTGATTTAAAAACTATAATCAGTATTAATCAATTTTTAAAATTTTACTTTTATTTTTATTTCCTGACCATTTCTGTCAACTAATAGTTCCACTTCTTCTCCTTTGTGAAAACGATTTATCAAATTGGAAAGCGGATTGTCTAAATTAATTTCTTGATCATTCACGGCAATAATAATATCGCCGATACGCAATCCTGATTTTTCCGCCACGGATCCGCTCAATACCGCCAAACCGGATTTTCCGGAAGGAGAAAAAATCAAAGCGCCTCGGTCCCTTCGGATTCCGCGCGACAAAGAATTTGTTTTAGTTAAAGAAAGATAATAAACACCTAAATGGGGTTGTTTGTCAAAAATTTCTTGAGAAACCATTTCTAAATTTTTCTTAATGCGGTTGCTTGGAATCAAAAAATAATTTTCTTGATTGTCAATTTCTGTCATACCTAAAATTCCAACCAACTCTCCGTTATAATTGATAACTGATCCGCCAATATATTCTTTATCGGGAGAAAAATCAGTTTCCCAAACACCTTCCATTTTTTCCGAAGAAGCCGTTGTTTTTCCCGCTAAATTGAAAGTTTTATTCCAATTGCTTAAAATTCCAGTTCCGTAACGGTTGCGATATTCTTCTTCCGAATTAGCTAAAGCAATTATTTTTTTACCGGCAATCAACTCGTCTGAATTAGCGAAAGGAATGGCCGGAAGATTTGAAGCTTCTATTTTAAAATAAGCCAAATCGCTAAAATTATCCACACCTAATAATTTAGCGTCAAAAACCGAACCATCAAAAATAAAAATTTTGTATGTGGCTTTTTCTTCCAAAATTGCTTTTCGATAAGTTACTACCAATCCGTCTCCGGTTACGATAAGTCCGCTGCCATTTTTAAAATTGCCTCTTTCGGATTCCGATTTAGTTGATGAATTTTTGTCGCTGATAGAAACAATATTGACTATCGCTGTTGCCGCCCTAGCCGATATTTCATTGATAGACTTTTCATCTTTTAAAACAATCTCCCGCGTTTTTTCTATAATAGTTGTATTTTCTCTGTTGTTTTTCCAAAAAAGAAAATGCGAGCGATTTAATTTTGGCGCTAAATAATAATCAAATAACGACGAACCCAACGCGCCCAAAAATAAAATAAAAAAAATGGAAAGAAATAATTTAAAAACTTGACGCCAAATTTTGTTTATTTTCATTTTTTTATAATAATATTAAAAATTAAATTTCCATTCTCCACTTAGAACTCAAAAGCGCAAGCAAAGCCAATAATGAAAAAAAGATTAAATTTAATAAAAATCTTTTCTGAGAAAAAAACCGCAGAAAATTTGTTTGAGCAAGATCCCATAATAAATAATAAAATATAAGGATAATCGTGGAAGTTGTCAAATATCCAAACGGCCAAAAAACGGTAAACCAGGCTAATTGAGCGATGGAAAAAGCCAAAATAAAACTATATAAAAAAACGGAGGGATGATCTTTAAAGAAGAAAGCGGCAATAAATAAATATTCATAAGAAATCAAATAAATCACCGCCATAAAAATCAATACCAATACCCAAACGGGAATGTTAAAATTCAAATATATACCGAAAGCGGAAGAAAAAAATAAAAAAACAGTCGCCATCAGAGAAACCGCGATCATTTCTTTGGCGCTTTGGTCGCGCGGAAAAATTCTTAAACGATAAATTCCCAAAAGCGACAAATAAAAAACCAGCGATGAAAGCAAAATAAAAAAATGTTTTTCCGCCGGCAAATCAATAAGATAAAGTAAAACTGTGGAAGAGAAAGAAAAGATTATTGGAATGAAAGAAAAAATCAATCTTCGCCCTATTCTTTGAGAAGCAAACCAAGCAAATAAAAAAATAAAAAACAATAAATAAAACAAGTAAAAAAATTTAAACTCAAAAAAAGCCACGAATTCCAAAAACCCGCTAAAAATCAAAGCATAAAAAAAGGCTTGAAAATTAAAAATCATTTTCTGAAATCTCGTTTAAAAAATATTTTTGAAGGAATTAATTCCACACTAACACATTTTTAAACAAAAACCAATTTTGCGTTTTTCACCTCCAATTTGATACGACGAATTTTGGTTAGTTTTTCTTTTAAAATCAACATCGCCAATGGATTAAGAATTTCATTCTGGATTACTCGTTTAAGCGGGCGAGCGCCGTAAATCAAATCATATCCTTTGCGAATAAGATATTTTTTTGCTTCGGAAGAAACGGCGAGAAAAATTCCTTTGTTTTCCAGTCTTTCTTGTAATTTTTTTATTTGCAACTGAACAATTTCTTCCAACATTCGACGATTTATCGGATGAAAAATAACAATTTCATCCAAACGATTGAGAAATTCCGGCTTGAAATTTTCTCGGATGTTTTCCATTACTTTTTTTCTTAGATCTTCTTCGTTAATTTGTTCCTGTTTCTTATTTCTCTTTTCTTTGAAACCAAGTTCGTGTAAACTATGAATTATTTCTGATCCCAAATTAGATGTCATTATGATCACGGTGTTTTTAAAATTAACCATTCTTCCTTTGGCATCAGTTAATCGACCGTCATCTAAAATTTGCAGCAAAATATTAAAAACGCGCGGATGAGCTTTTTCAATTTCATCTAAAAGAACGACGCTGTAAGGACGACGACGAATTATTTCCGTCAATTGTCCGCCTTCTTCGTAACCTACATAACCGGGTGGCGAACCAATAATTTTAGAAACGGAATGCGCTTCCATATATTCACTCATATCCAAACGAACAATCGCTTTCTCGTCATTGAATAAAAATTCCGTCAATGTTTTTGCCAATTCCGTTTTCCCCACTCCAGTCGGTCCTAAAAACATAAATGATCCGATGGGTCGATTCTCTTCGGAAATTCCCGAGCGGGAACGACGAATAGCATTAGAAACCGCCGCGATTGCCTCCTCTTGACCGATAACTCTTTTTTTTAATTCATTCTCCATCTGCGCCAGTTTTTCCGCTTCGCTTTCGAGCATCTTGGAAACCGGCACTCCGGTCCAACGTGAAACCACTTTAGCAATATCTTCCTCTGTCACTTCTTCTTTTAGAATTGCTCCTTTCTTTCGCATTTGCGTCAATTTTTTTTCTTCTTGAGAAATTTTTTTTAAAATTTCTGGAATTTTTCCAAAACGAATTTCCGCCACTTTCTCCAAATCCCCTTTCCTTTCCATAATTTCCGCTTCCGATTTTAATCTGTCAATTTCTTCCTTGTGTTTTCGAGAAATCGTAATTAAATCTTTTTCCGATTTCCATTGCAAATTGAGTTTTTGCGATTTTTCTTTCAAATCGGCTAACTCCCGATTGATAGCTTTGATTTTTTCTTTATTTTTTCCATTTTTTTCTTTTTCTAACGCCTTCTTTTCAATTTCTAAACGAAGAATATTTCTTTGCATTTGATCAATTTCCGCCGGTCGAGAATCTATTTCAATTCTCAACATAGAAGCGGCCTCATCAATAAGATCCACCGCTTTGTCCGGCAAAAAACGATCACTGATATAACGCTGAGAAAGATTGACGGCCGCTTGTAAAGCGTCATCGGTAATTTTTACTCCGTGGTGCAATTCGTATTTCTCCTTAATACCGCGTAAAATTGCCAACGCGTCTTCGGCGCTTGGTTCATTGACCATCACCGGTTGAAATCGACGTTCCAACGCGGCATCTTTCTCAATATACCTCTGATATTCTTTCAAAGTAGTAGCGCCAATAGCGCGTATTTTTCCGCGCGCCAAAGCGGGCTTTAACATATTGGAAGCATCCAACGCGCCTTCAATTGCGCCCGCGCCTACCAAAGTATGCAATTCATCTATAAAAACAATATATTTCCCGGCAGAATCTTCCACTTCTTTTAATACCGCTTTCAATCGTTCTTCAAATTCTCCCCGAAACTTGCTACCCGCTAAAAGAGAACCCAAATCCAAATTAATAATTTCTTTGTCTTTCAAACTTTCCGGAATATCGCCAGAAACAATTCTTTGCGCCAATCCTTCCACGATGGCTGTTTTTCCCGTTCCCGCCTCGCCAATAAGAACTGGATTATTTTTAGTGCGCCGACTCAAAATCTGCGTTAAGCGACGAATTTCTTGATCACGACCAATAACAGGATCAAATTTTTCCGCGCGCGCCATTTCGGTAAAATTGATTGTGTATTTTTCCAATGCTTGAAATTTCCCTTCAGGAAAAGGGCTATCTACCTTCTGGCTGCCTCTTACCTGAGAAAGAATTTTTAAAACTTCATCATAAGTAATATTTTCTTTTCTTAAAATTTCTCCCGCTGGATTAGGAACCACCAATAAAGCTAAAAACAAATGTTCGGTGGAAACAAATTCATCTTTCATTTTCATCATTTCTTTTTCTGCGGTTTCTAAAACCATTCCCAGAAAATGAGAAACGAAAATTTGTCCGATAGCGCCCTGTTTTTCTTGCGGATACTTCACTATTTCTTTTTCCGTCTCTGCTTGTAAACGAAAAAGATCGGCGCCTATTTTACGTATAACCGTCGGCACAATAGAGTCTTCTTGGGAAAGCAAAGCTAAAAGCAAATGAGCCGCGTCAACTTGCTTTTGTCTTCTCGCCATAGCTAGTTCTTGCGCTTTTCGCAGAGCTTCTTGGCTTTTTTGAGTGAATTTTGATATATCCATAAGATTTGTAAATTTTTGGTATTAATTATAATATTTTCTAACAATTTCATTTTAACATAAAATAAAAAATTAGCAATCCCACGCTGAGACTGCTAATTTTTTATATTTTGAATTACGAAACTTTTGTTTTATTATCCCCGATTTTCTCTATTGTCATTCCCGCGTTTCTTTTATTATTCACGCTTTTAAATTTCCGGTAATTCTTGCGTAGAAAAAGCGTTTTTTAACTGTTCGCGCGCGATTTGAGATTCTTCTTTGAAGGTTTCTATCGCTTGGTGAATAGCTTCATTTTTAATTTTAGCCAACTCTCTAACTGTTTCGCCTACACTGATAATTTCTTTTCTTTTAGACTTAAATTCCATTAATTCCATTCGCAATTTATTCAATTCTTCTCGTAAAACGCCATAAATTTTTTCGGTATTTGTATCATCATTTGTATCATCCATAGAACAATTTTTTTTCAGATTTTCTATGGCAACAGCGCGTTGAGAATTAAAATCGGTCACTAAATCATCTACTGCCGTTTGCCTTTCTTTAACCGCATTTCTTACTCCCTCTCGAAAAGCGTTAATCGCCGCATCAATAGCAGATCTTCTCTTGACGATCGCTGCTTCCAATGTTTTTTGATATTCTTCCACCGCTTGTTTTTGTTCATCGGTTTTGGCTAAACTTAACAATTTTTGATAATACGCTTCTCTAGCAGCATCTTTTTCTTTGCGGTTTTCTTCCAATTTCTGATCGCGCTCTTGGTTCTTATTTTCCCATTCCATTAAGCGCGCTTCTTTCTTTTCTTTTACTTGAGATTTCTTTTCGCTTAAATCTGTCTTCATTTCTGAAAAAAATTCTTGCCAGCGATCACAAATTTTCTTTCTAATTTCTGCCATTTTTTCTTCTTTTTTCGCTTTCATTTCCGCAATTTTTTCCTCTTTATTTTCCATTAAATTTTCAGCTCGTTCTTCTTCTAACTTTACTATCTTTTCTGCCCGTTGTTTCGCCCGCACCCAAACATTTCCAGATTCTTCTTCAGATTCTTCTTCAGTATCTTTAGCAAAAACAATTAAGTTGTTTTGAATTATAAACAATCCTAATACCAACACCACTGCCAGCAAACCGACAAAAATTTTATATCTTTTCTTTTGAATTTTTATTTTATTCATTTTTTTATTTGTTTAATGTTTAAAAAATTAAGTATTCTTCATCCAGCGCGTCAAAATCCGATTCATCATCAAAAATAGCCGCTTCCTCTTGACTAATTTCCTCTGCTAATTCTTCTTCGGAAAAATCCAAATCTCCTTGCGTGTCAATACTAATCGGAGATTCGTTTTCCTTAACCTTTTCTAATTTTTCCGAAATATTTTTTTGCTCCGATGGAAATTGTATACTAGCATTATTTGAAATATCGCTGAAATCTTTATAAAATTCTCCGGAAACAATAATAATCGCTCCCGCCACCAACAAAAAAACTCCCATCAGTATCCACGCGTAATATTTTTGCATAGTTTTTGTTTTTAAATTAATTATTATTTTATTTTTTATTATACATTAACTTAAAATTCAGTCAAAATCTAATTTAATTAAAATATTCTTTTTTTATTGTTTCTACTGTCATTCTCATTTTTTCCCCTATCACTCCCGCCCCCACTTTCACGAGAGTAAACTCCGACAGAAATTCAATCCTTCTTTCATTACAATAAAATTTTTTACCAAACTCCAAAAATTTATAAAATGACAATAATTTTTCTCCACTAATGTTTTTAAAAAAAATTCCGAAATAAGATATAAAGAAAACTGTAAACAACACTAGGATTTCTTGCATATTATATTATACCATACTTTTATTTTTTTATCTCTCCTTTCGTTCCCACCTGATCTAATTTAACTGAAAACACTTTAGATACTCCATCGCCACCCATCGTCACTCCATAAAGCAAAGCGGCCTGACGCATTATTTCTCTGTTATGAGTGATAGCGATAAATTGCGTATTGCCTGAAAGTTCTCGTAAAATTTTTCCTAAACGACGAGAATTAGCTTCGTCCAACGCCGCTTCCACTTCATCCAAGAAAACAAAAGGCGGAGGATTATAAGCGATCATCGCGAAAAGAAAAGCGATAGAAACCAATGATCTTTCACCGCCAGAAAGAATGGATAAATTAGAAATTTTTTTCCCGGGCGGGCAAACATAAATTTCAATTCCGTCTTCTTGTTTTTTCTCTCGCGTTTCTTTTTCCGCTTCTTCCTCCGGGTCTTCATTTTCTTTGTTTTCACTTTCTTCGTTGCCTAATTTTACTTTAACCAATTCAGCTTTACCGCCGCCAAAAATCATTTTAAAATAATGCTCAAATTCATAATTGATTTTCTGAAACGCTTTTTCAAAAACTTTTTTAATTTCTATATCCATTTCTTTGGCTATTTGACGCAAAGAAATAATAGCTTTTTCCAAATCCTCTGATTCTTGGTTTAAAAAATTAAAACGATCGCTAGTTTCTTGGTATTCTTCCAGTACCAAAGGATCAATCGCGCCAATCTGTTCTTTTTCCAATTTCAATCGATTAATTTCCCGCTCCAATTTCTCCCTTTCTATCGGCTGATTATCATAAACCAAATCCCGTGGCGACAAACCCAGCGCTTCTTTAATTTCACCAGTTAAATCTTCTTCCCGCACTTCCACTTTCGCCAACCGCACTTTCGCCTCATTGAAACGATCTTTTAATATATTCGATTCTCTTTGCTTTTTTTGAAATTCTTTTTCTAATTGGAAAAATTTTTCGCGCGCGCGTCGTTCTTTTTCTATTTCTTCCTTGATTTTATTTTCCAAATTTTCAATTAGCGCCCGTAATTTTTCTCGTTGCTTTTCTTGATCTTTTTTTACTTGCGAAAAATTTTCAATTTCTTTTTTCAATTCGTTTTCTTCTTGGTTTTGTTCAGGACTTTTGCCGATTTTTCTTTTTCCTCGTCGAGTATTTTCGTAAAGCTCATACAATTCCAATTGAACCGCGCGAGAAAATTCTTTAATGTCTTGCAATTCTTCCATTTTTTCCGCTTTTTCCAATCGTGTTATTAATTCTTCCTGATGCTGATGAATTTTTTTCAGCTCCATTTGTATATAATTTAAATCAACCGGTTCAGTTTGAATGGCTTGGCGAGCGAATAATTTTTCTTTCAGAATTTCCATTTTTCCTTCCGCAAGCACTAACTCTCTTTCCACGCGATTTAAATTATCATAAGCCCGCGCGCGATCATTTTCTAATTTTTTACGTTCTGAAAAATCTCCCGTTTTCCGAGATTCCTCATTAAGCGCGTCAGAAACAATATCCAATTCCCGTTGAGCATTCATCATTAAACGTCCAGTCTCTTCTTTTTCAGTAGCAGAAATTTTCTTTTCTTTCTCAAAATTATGCCACAAATAAGCAAACAATTTAATCTGCTTCTCACGCAACTGATCAGCCACTATTTTCCCTTTTTGAGCCTTTTCCGCTTGTCGTTTTAACATTTTTAAATGAGGTTCAATTTCTTTCATCAAACTACGCGTTTGCTCTAAATTATTTTTAGCCGTTTCCATTTTTTTTAACGCGCGTTCTTTTTTAATTTTATGTTGCTTTACGCCCGCCGCGTCTTCCAAAACACTACGCCGCTGTAAGGCTGTAGCGGAAAGAATAGCGTCTGTCATTCCTTGATTAACAACAGAGTAACTATCTTTGCCGATACCGGCTTTGGCGAGAAGATCAATTACATCTATTAAGCGAACATGACTGCCATTGATAAGATATTCACTTTCTCCATCACGAAAAAGTTTGCGAGTTATAGAGACTTCTTTGAATTCTAAAGGAATTTTTTGATCATGATTGTCAAAAAGCAAAGAAACGCTCGCATAACTCAAACGAGATTTTTTATCACTGCCAGAAAAAATAATATCTTGCGCTTTCTTAGCACGCAAACTTTTCATTGATTGTTCACCCATTACCCACCGTACAGCATCGGCTACATTAGACTTGCCGGATCCATTAGGTCCGACGATAGCCGTAATGCCAGGATGAACAACAACATCAGAGTGTTTTGAATCGATAAATTCCAAAGAAATTTTCTGAGCAAAAGATTTAAAACCGATTATTTCCAGTTTTTTGAGATACATACAAATAAAAGATGAAAAAATAAAACGCAAATCGCGCGCTGAAATTTCCGCAAAATTTCTGATATTTTCCATTTTACACTAAAAATCGCCAAAAGAAAAATACCGCGCCAAAAAAATTTTGGATGTTTCTGTCTTTGCGGGCATGGATGTTTGATCTCCTTTGGTTTTTTTATTTTTTAAATAACTAAAAACGCTTATTTTTTAATTAAAGTGTCCTCCTTATCTTTTTTGTATATCAAAAAAACAGAGAAAAAAGCAATGGTGGCATTTAAAAACAAAAAACTTTTCTCTGTGAACAAAAGAAAGTTTTCGCGAAAAAAATTATTTAAATTTAAAGTTGTTTAGTTCCGAAAACACTAAATAGAAAAATATACCTGCCGCTTAATAATTCACACAGAGAAATTTTCAGATTTTGTAAACGCCACATTTAACATAAACTTTCCAATTTTGGTAAATTTTTTCCTTAAATTTTCTTGCCTATATATCTGTGCATCCATATTATTTTAAAAATTTCAAAAAAAATTTCCTCGAAATTGTGAAAAAATTTCGCTTGAAAGAGCATTTGGCGACACTCCCGTTATAATTTTTTAAACAATTTTTACAGTTTAACCTAAAACTAAAACAAGCCAAGAAAATTTTAACAAAATCTGACCAAGATTATGGAAATTGCGACAGGGAATTATTAAGCGACAGGTCTGATAATTATTTTTTCTTTCCACCTCGCAAAACAAACGCCAATGCCGCTCCAATTGCCGCGCCAATTCCAGTAGCGATTACCGCCGCTTTTTCCGGATTTTTTTTAATAAAAACTTTGGCTTTATTGCCGGCATCAGCTAAACTTTTTTCCAATTTCTTAATTTCTACTTCCGCTTTTTTTTGTGCATTTTCTACGCTCTTGACTAATTTTTCTTTGTCCATAGTTTTTTATTATTTTGTTAATTATTATAAATAATACTAAATTTTCTTATATATTATATTTTATTTATGTTATTATTATACCACAAATCCTATTTTTGACACAAATCTGTTAAATTTCACAGTGTTGTTATTTACATTTTTCAACTGAATAACATTTTTGAATTTTTTCTTAGAATATTTTTTGTTTTTAGTGAAAAACGGAGAAAAAATATTCAGAATCTAATTTAATTAAAATATTTTTTGTTGTCATTTTAGCTTCTTTATGTCATTCCCGCTTTTCTTTTCT
>DYKS01000013.1:13984-16697 GCA_020722485.1 Candidatus Elulimicrobium sp.
AAAAAATAGAGAAAAGTGTAAACAACGCTAGTAATTCTTACGGTTTAATTTTTAAAATCCAGCCAGACAAAACGAAAATAACTCCGATTACAGCAAAGCCAGCGCCAATATTTTCCCATAATTGACCTAAAAATAATGCTGTTCCCACGCCTAAAAAAATAATTCCCAAAATAAAAACAATGCCACCTAATACAATTCGACTAAGACGCAAACCAAAATTATACGCTTGATCACGCAATCCTTTTACAATTTTACCGCCAAGCAAAGAACCGAAACCACTGATAAGTCCATGGATGAAACTTCTCGTTTCGGAAATTTTTTCTTTTTCGTCTCTTGCTTCTTTTTTGTTTTCTTTTTCGTTTTTCATTTTTTAATTTGTAGTTTATTTGATAAATCGCAAAATTCAATTTATATTTTTTACAGCCATTTTTTCTTTTCTAATCCGGATTGGGCGGCATTTCTTTGCGCTTCCTGTTTGGAAACTCCCTCCCCTTCCGCGATCTTTTCTTCGCCTAAAAAAACTCCAACGACAAAGTGTTTGTCATGATCCGGTCCCCATTCTTTTAATAACTTATAAACCGGCGTAATTTTCATTTTTTCTTGAGCTTTTTCCTGAAAATAACTCTTGGGATCCAAATATAATTTTCGTTTTAATACTTCATCTAAATTAATCACCACGTTTTTCAAAATAAAATCACGCGCCAAATCATACCCTTGATCTAAATAAATCGCTCCAATAATAGCCTCTAATGCGTTAGCTAATAGATATTGGCGCGCGCGACCAGTGTCTTTGGCTTCGCCTTTGCTCATCAATAAATATTCTTCCACGCCCAATTTCCTCGATATTCGCGCCAGCATTTCTCCGTTCACCAACGCCGCTCGCCAACTAGTTAATTCTCCTTCCGGATTGGAATAATTTTTAAAAATATATTCCGTCACTGCCAGTTCCAATACTGCGTCTCCTAGAAATTCCAACCGTTCATTATGATTCAATTTATAACTTCTGTTTTCATTTAAATAAGAACGATGAGTTAGCGCTTCGCGCAATAAATCCAAATTTTTAAATTTAATGCCAATTTTTTTGGCAAATTTTTCAATCATTATTTTTAAATTCAGTCAAAAGGAGCAAAAAATTACCAATTGAAATAATGACTTCCGGTCGCAAGTCGCAAAAAAATTACAACCTATGACCAATCATCTTATTTTAGCAGTAATAATTTGCGTTTTGAACGATAAAATATTAAATTACTTTTTTTCCGATTTTTTTCCCACTATCGATTCACTGTTTTTTTCCGCCATCCGTTTCTCGGAACTATCATCTTTCATCGGCTCTCCCATTTCCCGATAAATTGTCCCCAATACACCATTGACAAATTTAGCGGAATTAGCGCCACCATAACTTTTAGCCAATTCAATGGCTTCATTGATGGCTACCTTGGGTGGCACTTCCTTGTAATTTCCATAAAGCAATTCATAAACTCCCAACCTCAAAATATTGCGATCCACCGGAGCAATTTGTTCCAATGGCCAATCTGGAGCGCAATTGACAATAAGTTCGTCTATGTCTTTGCGATGTTTCAAAACTCCCTCCGTTAACCGCCACGCCAAATCCAATTCTTTCGCGCCGACGGCGAACTCTTGAAAATTGCGTCGAGCAATTTCTTTCATTTTTTCTTCCTGATAAGAGCGAATATCCCATTCAAAAAGAGATTGTAAAGCTATTGATCTTTGAAGATGCCGGTTGGCCATAAAAACTTATTTTTTATTTTTCTTTACTTTTAAAACATTCACCATCTCTCTACCTTTATAATATCCGCATTCTGGACAAACACGATGAGGCAAAACAAAAGCTCCGCATTTGGGACATTTTTGTAATTTTTTAGGCGTAATTTTATTTTTTATCTGTCCCGATCTACGACGATTGCGACGAGATTTATTGTGTCTTTGCTTTGGATTAGGCATAAAATAGTTTAGAGTAAATTAATTTCTTTATGTTTTTAATTTATCATTATTTTTTTTCTTTGGCAAGCATTTTTAACTGGTTTGAAACTTTTTCGATGAATTTTTGTCGGACCAAATTGGCGCAAAGCCTCTATATGCAATTTAGTTCCATATCCCTTATGTTTATCAAAACCATATTGCGGATATTTTTTGTGCGTCTTTATCATCAATCTATCTCTCGTCACTTTGGCGACAATAGACGCCGCCGCGATTGATTTTACTTTTTTATCTCCCTGAACAATTGCCCTTTGTTCCCCTGAAAAATTAGAAATTTTTTTATCTCCGTCAATTAATAAAATCCACTTTTCATTGCCGGTCTGTTTCAATTTTATTTTTGTTTGTAAATCCACCCAAGCTTTTTTCATCGCCAAGAAACTAGCTTCTAATATATTTATTCGATCAATTGTTTTCTGATCGCAAATGCCAACTCCCACATAAAATTTTTTTAAAACAAAATCATAAGCGCGTTCTCTTTGCTTTTCGCTTAAAGTTTTGGAATCGCGAATTAAATTCCACTGATCATCGTTTTCCTCTTCTTCCAGATTCCGCGCCACGGCCGCAACTGCCACTACTGGTCCAGCCAAAGGACCTCTGCCAGCTTCATCTATTCCCGCCACTAAACCATAACCTCTTTCGCGCAATTTTTTCTCCCAATCAAAAGTCGGTTTTTCCATAATTGAATTGTAAAAAAATAAAAAGAAAAAGACAAATT
>DYKS01000014.1 GCA_020722485.1 Candidatus Elulimicrobium sp.
CTATTATAGTATTATTGCGCAAATGAAGCAAACTTCAAACGAGTCTAAAAAGAGCAGGCTTTTTGTTTGCGCGCATTGGCAATTTTTATTTTTTCTGCTAAATTGCTAGAAGTGACAAAAAGAATAATTGCGCCGCCATCGTCTAGTGGTTAGGACGTCAGGTTCTCATCCTGGCAACAGGGGTCCGATTCCCCTTGGCGGTACCAAGAAAACTTTTGAAAAGAGTTTCCGCTTCGCTTTCCGCCCTGAAATTTTGAAGAAATTTCAGTCCCAAAATAGAAAATTTTTTCTACATTTTTTGATGCCACGTGTCTGAATTTTTTCAAAAAAGAAAAGAAAATTTTTCGGTCTTAGGAGTTCCGAAAATTTAGAACGGCAGAAAGCGGAGCGAAGAGAAAACCGAAAATTTCCTTCAAAAGTTTTCTTGGAAAAAGGTTTAATCTTCGGAGTATAAAGATACAAAAATAAAACTTTCCGAAAGTTGTTTATTCAGTTTTTTTCGCGAATGTATAACTCCAAACAATTTACGTTCTTGGATTTCTTTGTGCAACTTTATTGTCAATATCTTCCAAAATAGAAGAATTTCATAGTTTATAAGTTTATAAATGAAATTTCGTCAATAATAGTAAATTAAAAGCGATGCAGAAGAAATACACACATTGTAAATCTGGACAAACCGATATGAGACCAGCATATAATTTAGATAAAATTAAATATGCCACAGATCAACCGACTTTTGAGAAAGCGGTGGCTTTATACGAGGCCGGTAAAGTAATTCAATTTAAAGAAGGAATTAATTCTTATTCGGCTGTGGTGCTTGGCACTAAACCTTATCGGGTTTCAATTGATGCGCGTCGTTTCGGTTTGGTTAATTGCGAATGTTATCTTGGACAAAGAGATATACTTTGCAAGCATGCAGTGGCCGTATCTATTTATGCCGTAATGAATGGCAAAAAATTAAGTAAAGAAGATAAGGAATTGGTTTCAAGCCCGATTTGCAGTGGCATGTTAGGAGAATTAAGTAAAACAGAATTAGCGGAAACTAAGAACGCTATTACTTCAGCGATGAAATATATAAAAGCGCATGTTGGTCCTTCTCGGACTTGGTTTGTTTATCAGAATTCGCTGAATGAAGGTTGCGCGCGGTTGTCAAAATTGGCGTCAGATTTGCCGGTTAGCGAGCAAACAACAAAATTATTAGTCGATCTGCTTTTACGATTGGACAAAAAATTATGCGTCGGCGGAGTTGATGATTCTGATGGCGTGGTTGGCGGATTTATGGAAACTTGTTTTGTTGCTTGAAGAATACTCCAAACTTGATTTCAAGTGCATAAAAGCATTTAAAAAACTCTGTGACCGAGAAACCTGCTTTGGTTGGGAAGAGCCATTGGTTAAAATATTTGACAAAAATTAGAAATAACATTTTAAACGACGTGTCAACAAAGTTGGCGCGAAATTTTATGGCGGAGGAAAAATCAGAATCCAAAGCGAGGGCGGAAAAATTCTTGCTTGCCGGAAAAGTATGCTTTTATTTGACGATTTTTATTGCTTTGCCGTTAATTAGGGCATCAGCAATTTTTTTGTGCGCCGAGTAGAGAATTCTTTGATAAGTGCTTTGGGAGATGAGCATTTTTTCTGCTGCCTCTTGTTGTTCCAAATTTTTAATGTAGCGCAAACGATAAGCCTCCGCTTCTTCAGTATCCAGCTCAACAATTTTCAACATTCTCATTGGCACTCCTTGAGGTTTAAAATAAGTGACATTAGGTTGAAAATCTATTTTTCTAAAAAGTCTAGGTCGTGGCATATTATTTTCTATTTAACGGAATATTGCAATGCGGACATCGCAATGAAGAACAAGGAGTTCCTCTTTTGTGGGTGACAGCATAGCTGCAACGAGGGCAAACGCATTGTCCATTAGGACCTTTGCCTTCCGCTCTTTTAATTTCTTTTTGGAATCGAGCGCGTTGTCTTTGCCAGTGAAATTCGCGACCAAAAGCGGGTCGGTAAAAATCGGTTTCTACCGCGTGACTTTTGATTTGAATGGCTATGTAAGAAATATTAGTTATTTTTTCTGTGATTTTTTTTCTTAAATTTTCAGAAATTTTAGTCGCTTCATCCACACTTAAATTTGCAGAAAGTTTGATTTCTAAATTGGCGGTAATAGTCGATCCCTTTTTTTGAGTTTTTAAAGAAGATATTTCCACTTTTTCTTCTTGAGCGATGGCTCTGATTTGATCTTCTTTTTCTTGTCCGGCGGAAACATCCAACAAGGAATCCATCGCTTCTTTGCCTAAAGAGAAGGATTCTTTGATAATATAAAGTCCAATAAGCGTTGCTAAAAGCGTGTCGGCGTAAATCCAATATTGAGTTAAAAATAAACCAATAAAAACTGCTAAAGAAACTAAAGCATCCGCTTTGTCATGCGAGCCGTCCGACAGAAGTGTAATGGAATTTTCTTTTTTTCCGTAGTAAATTTTTATTTTAGCAGTGGCGTAATTGACTATCGTTGAGAAAAACATTATCGCGTAAGCCCAGAAACCGAGGTTGATTTGTCTCTGATGCGAGTAATTTCGATAGGCATCGTAAATGACGCCCGCGCCGGTGGTTAGCAGAATTAAAGTAATGACGATGCCGCTTAACACCTCAAACTTATAATGACCATAGGGATGTTCTTTATCTACTGGTTTTTGCGAGGCTCTGATTCCGAAGTAGCCAATGGCGGAAGAGAATATATCCGTCAAAGAATGAAATCCTTCTGCTAAAATGGCCGCGGAATGAAAAAGCGACCCAATTAAAATTTTGGTTACAGACAAAATCAAATTAGCTAGAATGGAAAGCAAAGCGATTTTTTCTTTCATATATAGATATTACTAAATTATCAATAGAAATAAAAGAAGGCCGCGAGGCCTCCTTTTATTTATCTTTATCGCGGTTTTTGATATTCTTAATTTCTTCACGCAGAGAAGATAATTCTTCTTCTAGTATTTTTTCTTCTTCCTCCAAGTTAGCTAGTTCGTTTTTAGGAGAGATAAATCTTTGTGGTCCGAACCAGCTTCTTCTCAACCAGTTGCGTCCATATCCATAACTTCCTCCGCAACGACCCATACCGCGTCCGGTGCGAGGACCTTGTCCCATTGGACCGGTTCCATTAAATCCAGGCATAATTTTGTGATTAGTTATTAATTTTTTAAAGATAATCCGACATTAAGGAGATTATCTATTATGAATATATACCCAAAATAATTTAATGTCAAGCCGGCGAAAATTTTTTCCAAAAATAATAAAGGACGCGTGTTACGCGTCCTAGTAGATCCTAATTATTATTATAGTAGTGTGGACAAAGTAAAAATTCCTTTAGTATTTTAATTAATTTTTTAAAAGAATTTGATTTAAACCTAAAAGAAACATATTTATGTTTTAATACAGCAGTATATGAGGTTTTTCCAATAATTAATACTGCTTTTTTAAACTTTAATGAGGAACTCGATAAAATAATTTTTTTAAAATATTTTAGAATTCCACCATTTCTGACTTTCTCCAATTTCTTATCATAAACACGCACCACTGGACAAATTTTACTTTTTTGACATTGAAGAGAAACTTCTACATAAAACCTTCTAATCTCTTTTATATTTGTCATTTTTATTTGATACACACTACTCAAGCAAAGACTATTTCTTAATTCTTTAGGCGGTGAGAAAAGGGCAATTCTTTTTCTAGCATTTTTCCATCTCATCCCCCGTAAAGAATGTAACAATATTTCCAACCTTTTTTCAAAAATTATTTTTTCCTTAATAAAGCAAGCATTATTCGTAAAAATAGGAGTAAGTAATATATAGAGTTCGTTTAATAAATTTACGAAATTCCGGTCTTTGTTTTGAACCGGAATAATTTCATAGTTTGTGTTTATTTTTACTCCCACTCCCAAAATTTTAAACTCGTCTCCTTTTAACAAATTTGACATACTTGACTTTCCTCTCCTTTTTATGATTTTTATGAAATATTATATTTTTTCAAAGAACTGATGACTTAAAATTATAACAATTTTGTTTATTTGTTGTCAAGAAAAAAAGAGTGGATATTGTGCATAAATTTGAAATTTGACTTTTTTAAAAAATGCGTTATAGTAAAAAAAGGATAGGCGGTTGCCTGTTCTGATAATTAATTAAGAAGCAAAATCTTTATGGAAGAATCAAAAGACAAGGTTTTTATTGAGCAAGTAGTCAAGATGCTCGTGGACAACCCAAATGACGTAAGGGTTGAAAGAAAAATTGACGAAATGGGAGTGCTTATTACTCTGGATGTCAATCCCAAAGATATGGGAATGGTTATTGGAAGAGAGGGACAAACTGCTAAAGCTCTGCGCACTTTATTGCGTGTGATTGGCGCCAAAAATAATGCTCGTGTTAATTTAAAAATCAATGAGCCAGCCGATTCCACTCGCGGTGAGCGCAAAAATAAGGAAGAAAAAAAGAGTATTGATGAAATGGTGAATGATATCAACAAAATATAATATAAATTTTCTTCTTAATACAAAAACCCGGAATTTTTTTAAATCCGGGTTTTTTGTTTGCGATATTTATTATTTGAGAAAAAAGAATTTCAAAATGTAAATAACGCCAATAAATCTAATATTGAAATTGGCAGGATAAAAAATTATTTTTCAATTACCGTTCGTAGAATATCTGCGTATTTTTTAACGATTTTTTCCCAAGAATAATTTTCTCGCGTATAAGCGCGCGCGCGTTGGCCAAAAACGCGTCGTAATTCGTTTTCGCGGATGAGGGCGTTGATTTTAGCGGCGAATCTTTCCGCGTTTTCTGGTTCCACTAAAAATCCGTTTTCTCCATTTTTAACAGCATCTTGTAATCCTTCTAAACGGGAAGCAACTACCACGCGACCAGCGGAAGCCGCTTCCAAAACTGCGATTCCGAATCCTTCTATATCATTAGGAATTTTTATATTAGGTTGAACAAAAATATCTACTGTATTGAAAAGAATTTTTTTCTCATCATCGCTAACATTATGAAAAAGTTTTACTCGATTTTCTAATTTATTTTTATTGATAACGCGGCGGATATTTTCCTTATCTTTGCCTTCGCCGACGACGAAATACAGAATATTTTTATCTAAAAGCGGAACTACTTTTTCTACAAACCAAGCTACTCCTTTTCTTTTAGTTAGTCTGCCTAACGTTAGAACAATTTTTTTATTTTCCAAATTTAAACCGGTTATTTTTTCTAAATCAGCGCGGGAAAAATTGCCAGTAAATTGATCAGGATTAATGCCATTAGGAACGAAAACAAATTTTTTCTCTTCTAAACCGTGACTTATTCCTTGTCTAATAGTTTCGTTTCCTACTGCAATTAATTTATCCATTTTTTTTAAGAAAAACTTAACCCAATATTTTTGATAAAGCCAAAGAGGATAAGTTAAATCTAAGCCGTGAACTATAGAAATAACTGGTTTGCGAAAGATAATTTTTAATATCCAGCCCACGATGGCTAAGGTGCCATCACCTAACAAAACGGCGTCATAACGAGGCAAAAGAAAGCAAGTTTTTAAAAAAGCATAAGAAGCAAAAATAGGCAAGAAAAATTTTCCACGCCGATTAGCGATAGTTTTGATTTCCACTTCTTGCGGAAGCCAGCGAGACAGTTCCCAATTTTGAGTTTCAATGCCGCCTCTTACCGGCGGATAAGCCCGGGAAATAAAAATAATCTTTATTTTTTTAGCGGTTAGTTTTTTTGTCATACAGATTTTTGCGCGCGAGATAAATTTGTTCTTCGCTTAATTTGCGACTAGTTTTGATCATATCGGCGATTAAAGCGAAAACGATAAATTGTAAACCGATAAGCAGCAAGCTGATGCCGGCGAGTAAATAATTTTTATAAGGAGAAATTTTTAATTCCGGTAAATAGAAAAACAAAAAAACGATTAAAAGCAAGACGCCGCCAGTAAATAATATTAAGCCGGGAATGCCGAAAAATTTCATTGGTTTAACATCGCGAATGGCTTTCAGGATAATGCGAAAACTGTTGACGACATAGCGGTAGACGCTTTTAACGACACGTGATTTTCTTTCAGTAAAGTAAGTGACTTTGACTGGAATCCATTTGATTTTTAAGTTTTTATCAATAGCGTCAATTATTACTTCTTGGGTATAGGTAAAATCGCCGGGCAAGTTAAGACGGAGAAGAGTTTCTCGACTGTAAGCGCGAAAACCGCAAGTGAGGTCGTTTATTTTGTAATTAAGAAATTTACTGATTATCCAAGCGGCTAATCGGTTTAAAAAATCTTTGATCCAAGGAATGTTTTGAGCGCTGTGTTCTCCGAAGCGATTAGCGCTGACCAAATCGGCTTCGCCATTTAAGATCATTTGCGCAAGAAGAGGAATATCATTAGTATCAAATTGTCCGTCCGCGTCAATATTTACCATTACATCCGCGCCGTTTTCCAATGCCTTGTAAACAGCGGTGCGAAAAGTGATGCCGATGCCGCGGTTTAACCGGTGAGAAAAAACACAATCAGCGCCGGCGGTGCGAGCAATTTCTGCTGTGTTGTCTTTTGAACCATCATCAATTACTTGAATGAAAACTTCATCAAAACCTTTTATTTGTCGAGGAATTTTCTTAATGGTTTGACCAATTTTTTCCGCTTCGTTATAAGCGGGTAAGTTAACTACTAACCGCATAAGTTTATTAGTTAAATTATTTATTAGGAATTTAAACAAAAATGAATTTTAAAAATTTAGTCTTTTGATTTGAATTAGTTTAATTTTAGTTTATTTTATTTAAAAGTGTCAATTGGTATGAATTATCTTGTCTTTTGGTTTTAATTCAGTGTATAATGAAAGAAAAAATATTTTAAAAACTTTAAAATAATAAATGGACGACAAAAAACACAAATTAGAAAAATTTTTTAATCCTCAATCTATAGCCGTAGTGGGCGCGAGCGAAAAAGAAGAAAAAGTAGGAGGCATTATTGCTAAAAATTTACTTCACTTGGGTTACGCGGGGAAAATTTTTTGGGTTAATCCCAAACATCAGAAACTTTTCGGAGAAAAATGTTATGCTTCTTTGGAAGAAATAAATGAATCAGTTGACTTAGCCATTATTGCAATTCCAGCAATCGGCGTTAATGATTTAATTTTGCGCGTTGCTGAAAAGATTAAAAATTTCGTAATAATTTCTTCCGGTTTTTCGGAAACAGGAGAAGAAGGAAAAATGAGAGAAATGGAGTTGGAGAAAATAGCGGAAGAAAAAAATCTCCTAATTTTAGGTCCCAATTGTTTGGGTTTTCTTAATCCTGCTTTAAAATTAAACGCTTCTTTTGCCACTGGTTTGCCAGCGGTTGGCAGTTTGGCTTTTTTGTCTCAATCCGGAGCGTTGGCGGTAGCATTGGCGGATATGGCGGCGCGGGAACGAATCGGTTTTTCTCAAATTATTTCTTTAGGTAATAAAGTTCAGTTAGAAGAAGCTGACGTTTTGGAATATTTAGCCGAAGATGAAAAGACGCGCGCTGTGGCTGTGTATATGGAAGGAATTAAAGATGGACATAAATTTTTGGATCGCGTAAGCGCCATAGCCGCCAAAAAACCGATTATCGTTCTCAAACCCGGTCATACAGAAAAATCGCGTCAGGCGGCAGCTTCTCATACGGGCGCTTTGGCGGGAAGCGAGGAAATTTTTCGCGCCGCATTTGAAAAAAGCGGTGTCATTCAAGCTGATAATTTGGATAATTTTTTTGCTTTGATAAAAATAGCGTTAACTTATGGAAAAATAAAAAATAATCAAATTATCGTTGTTACTAATGCTGGCGGACCCGGAGTTTTGACGGCGGATGCTTTTGTTGATCGAGAAATTGAATTAGCAGAAATTTCTTTAGTTAGTCAAGAAAAATTAAAAACTTTTTTACCAGCGGAATCTTCATTAAAAAATCCGATTGACCTTTTAGGCGACGCGCGAGAAGATCGTTGGCGTAAAACTTTTGAAGTTTTGGCGACAGAAACAGCAGATACAGTTATTTGTGTATTGACACGTCAAGATCAAACACCAGCAGAAGCAATTGCTGAAGAAATAATTAAATTTCAAGAAAAAACAGGCAAGAAAACAGTGGCGGTATTTATCGGTGGAGAAAGTTTGGATCAAGCGCGCGATATTTTGCGGTCGGGAAACATTGCTGATTTTAATTCTCCAGAAACAGCGGTGGAAGCGTTGGATCAGTATTTTCATTGGAGTCAATGGAGTGAAAGACAAATCGAAGAAACATTAAAGGAAAAAATGAAAAAAATAGATTTTTTTTCCGCCAACAAAGAGCGAAGAAAAAAAGCGTCATTGATTATTCAAAAAGCGTTAGCGGAAAAAAGAAAAGTTTTGTTTTTCGCGGAAGCGGCCGCTTTAGTAAAACTTTATAAAATAAATCCAGTTTCTTTTTTTACTGCTTTTACAGTGAAAGAATTAACTGATCAGATCACACAATTTCCAGTAGTTTTAAAAATTGACAGCGAGCACATATTACATAAAACAGATAAACAAGGAGTGGTTTTAAACATTGAAAACAGTCAACAATTAGAAGAAGCGGCGCAAAAAATGCGAAAAAATTTTCCGAAAGAAAATTTATTGGTTCAACCGATGCTTCCAATTCAAACGGAATTAATTTTGGGAATTAAAAGAGATTCGGTTTTTGGTTTAGTGGCGGTGTTGGGACTAGGGGGAATTTATACGGAAATTTTTAAAAAAGCGGATTTTTTTCTGCCGCCATTAAATCGGGAAGAAGCTCAAGAAAAAATTTCTGCGGGAAGTCTAGGTTTTCTTTTTAAGGAAACGCGCGGGAAAAAGTCGCTTAATATCGAAGAAATTTTTTCAATAATTGAAAATTTAATTTTTTTGGGCGAAGAAAATTTGGAAATTGCCGAAATTGATATTAATCCGCTTTTAGTGTATAATGATGGCAGGAAAGCGGAAGCGGCGGATATTAAAATTATTTTGAGATAAATTTTTTTGATTATTGTTTGTTATCATTGACTTGATTATTGCTAATTTATATTAATTATTTAATCACTGAATAAAAAATTATGAACGAAGAAAAAGCTAAAAAAAATAAAATTCTTATTATTGATGATAATGTGGAAATCAGAAGTATTTATGCTGATAATTTTCAGCAAGCGGGTTTTGAAGTGTTAGAAGGTAATGATGGCGTGGAGGGTTTGGATTTAGCAACGAAAGAATTACCCGATATTATATTTTCTGGTATTATTATGCCAAGAATGGATGGGTTTATGATGATGGAAGCGTTGAAAAAAAATATTTCTACCGCGAATATTCCGGTAGTGATTTCTTCGCATATGGGACGAGAAGAAGATCGGAAAAGAGCGGAAGAATTAGGAGCGAAAGATTTTATTGTCAATGCCGTTATTTCTCCGAAAGAAGCAGTAGAAAAAATTAAGAAATTAATTTCTTTTAACGAATATTCAATTAAATTAGATCCTCATAATCCAGAAGTTTCCAAACTGGCGGTGGATTTGGGAATAAGTCCAGATCTTAAATGTCCGAAATGCGGAGGAGATTTGGTTTTGAAAATGGCATTGGAAAATAAAAAAGAAAAAATTTTACGCGCTAAAGTTGCTTGTTCTCGTTGCGGGGCTTAAAATCTTAAATTTTTTTAAGTTAGATATTTTTTAAATGCCAACACGCTTTTGCTTTTTTGTTGGTTAATTTTTTTATGTCTTATTTATGGAAAATCAAAAAAGATTCTTTTTCTGTTGAAGAAGTCGCGCACTTGTCAGAATTTTTGCGCGTTCATCCGGTGATTGCTCGGCTGCTTCTTAAACGCGGTTTGCGCAGTGAACAGAGCGCGACGGATTTTTTATTAGCCGATTATGATCAGGGCATATATGATCCTTTTTTGTTTTCTCAAATGGAAAAAGCAGTAGAACGAATTCGAATAGCTAGAGAAAAAGGAGAACGGGTGATGGTATTTGGCGATTATGACGCGGATGGCATTACTTCCTCAGTGATTTTAAAGAAAACTTTAGATGATTTGGGAGTGGAAAATTTTAATTATATTCCGGATAAAAATAAAGAAGGTTATGGATTAAATGTTAACGCTATTCGGGAATTTAAAAAGAAAAATATCAGTCTTATAATCACTGTGGACTGTGGCATTACCGGTGTGGAAGAAACGCGTCAAGCACGTCAGTTAGGAATAGATGTAATTATTACAGATCATCATCATATTCCGCCGATCTTGCCGGAAGCGGACGCTATTATCAATCCCAAAATAAAAAATTCCGGCTATCCATTCGCGGATTTGGCGGGGGTGGGAGTGGCTTTTAAATTGGCGCAAGCTATATATCGAAAATTGATGCCAGAAAAAGAAGAACAAACCAAATGGTTTTTAGATTTAGTTGCTATTGGTACGGTAGCGGATTGCGTTCCGCTTATAGATGAAAATCGGGTATTGGTTAAGTATGGATTAATTGTTCTTTCCAAAACCCGTCGGGTGGGTTTGGGGGAAATTTTTCAAACCGGACGTATTAGCGTGGATGAAAATAATTTTCCAGATACGCGTAAAATATCCTTCCAAATTGCGCCTCGTATCAATGCCGCTGGTCGGATTGATCACGCCGATCTAGCTTATAATTTACTTACTGAGACAGATCGGGCGCGAGCCCGGCTATTCGCCTTGGAAATAGAAGCGCAAAACAAAAAAAGGCAAAAAGACACTGAACAAGTAGTGAAAGAAATTGAAAAAATCACTCTCAATTCCTTCAAAGACAAAAAATTAATTTTTGCCGTTTCGCCCCATTTCCCAGTGGGTATTGTGGGTTTAGCGGCTGGAAAAATCGCGGAGAAGTTCGCCTTACCAACGGGAGTTTTTTTTAAAAATGAGAATGAAAGTAAAGGTTCTTTTCGTAGTGCGCGCGGATTCAATATCATTGAAGCTATTGAAAAGTGCGGCAGTTTATTGGAACGTTATGGAGGACACAGTCAAGCGGCTGGTGTTTCAGTAAAAAACGAAAATTTAGAGATGTTTTATCAATGCTTAAATGCAATTGTGGAAGAAGAACTTTCTTTGGAAAAAATCGAACCGGAACTAGAAATAGATTTGGAACTTGCTTGGAATGAAATTAATTTTCAGTTGGCGGACGATTTAAAAAAAATGGAACCATTCGGTGAAGGTAATCCGGTTCCGATTTTTTTAGCGCGGAATTTAGTAGTACAAGAAGTGAAAAAATTGGGCAATGGAGAAAAACATTTGAAATTATTTTTGCGCGCGCAAAACAACGCGCCGGAAATTCGAGAGGCAATTGGTTTTGGTTTAGTGGAGAAATTTTTTACCTTAAAAACTGGAGACAGAGTGGATTTGGTTTTTGAATTAGAAAAGGATCAATGGAACGGTCGAGAAAAACTTCAATTAAAAATTAAAGATTTAAAGCTGGCGGAGCGCACGTAAAATTATAAATTTATGGTAAAATAAAAGACGAATGAAGACGAAATAGAAACGCAAAAGGGTTTGGATATAAAATTTAAACAATTTTTAAAATGTCTATCAAAATTAAAAAAAATGTTTTGTTGGCGCCATTGACCACTTTTAAGATCGGCGGACCGGCGCGGTTTTTCATAGAAGCAAGAAACCAAGCGGAGCTTGAAGAGGCTTTGGAATATGCGCGAGAAAACGGGTTGGATTTTTTTGTTTTAGGCGGTGGCAGTAATTTATTGGTAAGTGACAATGGATTTGAAGGAATGGTGATAAAATTACAAATTGTAAATTGTAAATTACAAGTTAATAAAATTGAATGCGGAGCGGGCGCAAACTTGATGACAGTGGTAAAAAAATCCGCGGAACAAGGATTATCTGGTTTAGAGTGGGCGGGGGGTATTCCGGGAACGATTGGTGGAGCGGTGCGAGGAAACGCTGGAGCTTTTGGCGGAGAGATGAGCCAGTTAGTTGAAAATGTAAAAGTTCTGGAAATTTCCAATTGGTTTTTTAAAGATAAAAAATTGAAACCTAAATTTCAAAATAAAAATTTTGTGTTGAAAAATTTTACGAATAAACAATGCCAATTTGCTTACAGAGAAAGTATTTTTAAAAAAAATAAAAATTTAATAATTTTATCAGCAACTCTATCTTTGCGTTCGGGCAATAAAGAAGAAATCAAGAAAAAAATTCAAGAAATAATTTCTTCGCGCGCGTTTAAGCAGACAAAAAAGTTCAGTGCTGGTTCCTTTTTTATCAATCCAAAGGTGGATAATTTGGAACTTATTCGCCGATTTGAAACAGAGAAGAAAACAAAAAGTCGGGACGGAAAATTACCGGCTGGTTGGCTGATTGAAGAAGCGGGTTTGAAAGGAAAAAAAATTGGCGGCGCTCAAGTTAGTAATGAAAATGGCAATTTTTTAATCAATACTGGACGCGCTACGGCTGAAGATGTTATAATTTTAGCAAGCTTAATTAAGCAAAAAATTCGCTCTCGTTTTGGCGTTCAACTGATAGAGGAAATACAATATTTGGGTTTTTAATTTTTTATAGTTTTTAGTTTTATTTTATAATTTAATAATTTAGTAAAAGTTTAAAAATATTTAAATTATGACAAATATACGTTTATTTTTCAAAGGTGTTAAAATTGATGAACGGACGGAAGAATATATTCGTAAACGATTACAAACTATCGTCAAAATTCTGCCTAAAATTATTTTGGCGGAAGTGGAGATTGATTTGGATAAAAAAGGAAAGTTTCGAGTAGAAGTGATGGTAAAAACCCCTTATAAACTTTATCGCGCCGAAGAAACTAGCGAGAGCATTGAAGGATCAGTGGATGTTCTGGAGAATCAGTTAAAGGTTCAGATTCTTCGCGATAAAGATCGTCAATCGTCTTTGGCTAAAAGAGGCGGACGATCTATCAAGAAAAAAGTGGTAATTGATGAAAACGCGAGATTTTGATTTTTTTAGAATTTTTGTTCTTGTTTCTTTCGTTTTAATGACAAATTTACTGTATGAGTTTGGATTAACAATTTAGGTTTTAGGTCAAGGTCAAACCTTAACGAAAATCAGCATTTTTTTCTTTATCTTTAATCCTTAATTCTCTTTTGAAAAGTGTCAAGCGTGAGGAAGCGCAGGTTTTTTGACGAAGGAGTTTTTGTTTTGTATACTTGTAAAGACTTTGCTTGTTAAAAAAATTATTAAGCATTGTTTTTTATAAAAGAATAAAGGATATTTGGTAAAATAGTTTTCATTTGGAAATTGTTTTTGTATTTTAAGAAAAAAGAATTTCAAAATGTAAATAATGTTAATAAATTTCGCGTTTTAGGTATACCAAGTTTGTCAGATTGATAAGATAATTTTTGCGATATCAAAATAAATTTATGATGCGGTTTTTTAAAAAAATATTTGGTTCTAATGAGCGAGAAGTGGCGAAATTGCGACCGCTTTTAGAAAAAATAAATAATTGGGAGAATAAAATTCATCCACTTTCTGATGAGGAACTGAAAAATAAAACTGAAGAATTCAAAAAAAGAATCAAAAACGGAGAAACCTTAGATAATATTTTGCCGGAGGCTTTTGCTGTGGCGCGCGAAGCGGCGTGGCGAGTGATCGGAGAACGACATTATGACGAACAGATTTTAGGCGGAATTGTTTTGCATCAAGGAAAAATTGCTGAAATGAAAACCGGAGAAGGTAAAACGCTTACTTCCATTTTGCCAATTTATTTAAACGCTTTGGAAGGTAAAGGAGCGCATATAGTAACCGTTAATGATTATTTGGCTAAAAGAGATTGTAATTGGATGGGCGCAGTTTTTCATTTTTTAGGATTGGAAACCGCTTGTGTTTTGTCTGAAGGCGCTTATCGTTATACTCCTAAAACAATTGATGAAAACGAGGTAAGTATTGAAAAAGAAAATTTAGTTACTGTGTCCAAAAAAGAAGCTTACGCTTGCGATATTACATATGGCACTAATAATGAATTCGGTTTTGATTATTTGCGAGATAATATGGCGCGCAGTAAAGAAGAACTGACGCAGAGAGAATTAAATTTTGTTATCGTGGACGAAGTGGATTCTATTTTAATAGATGAGGCGCGCACTCCGCTTATCATTTCGGCGCCGGATGTGGAGTCGGCTGATCTTTATCGCCAATTCGCCAAAGTGGTTTCTCAATTAAAAGAAAAAGAGGACTATGAAATAGAAGAAAAAACACGCACGGTATTTTTGACTCAACTAGGGATTTCTAGAGTAGAAAAAATTTTAGGAGTGGAAAATATTTATGCGCCGGAAAGAATTAACTATGTTCATCATTTAGAACAGGCGCTTAAAGCCAAAACGCTTTTTAAAAAAGAACGGGATTACATTGTCAAAGATGGGCAAGTAATTATCGTAGATGATTTTACCGGGCGGTTGATGCATGGTCGTCGTTTTAGCGAGGGACTGCATCAAGCGATTGAAGCCAAAGAAGGAGTAACAGTACAGCGAGAATCACGCACTTTGGCAACAATTACTTTTCAAAATTATTTTCGGATGTATCGAAAATTAGCTGGAATGACTGGAACGGCGATTACTAGCGCTGAAGAATTTTTTAAAGTTTATAAATTAGAAGTATTAGAAATACCGACTCATAAAAAAATGATTCGGGAAGATTTGCCGGATGTGGTTTACAAAAACGAAGCGGGAAAATTTAAAGCGATTGTGGAAAAAATTAAAGAAATTCACAAAACTGGTCAGCCGATTTTAATTGGCACTATCGCTATTGAAAAATCGGAACAATTAAGCGCTTTGTTAAAAAGGGAGGGGATTGCTCACGAAGTTTTAAACGCTAAAAACCATGAACGAGAAGCGTTGATTATCGCTAACGCGGGACAAAAAAACGCAGTGACCATTGCCACCAATATGGCGGGTCGCGGCACCGATATTAAACTCGGAGAAGGAGTGGCGAAGCTAGGGGGATTGTATGTTATTGGAACTGAACGGCATGAAGCGCGTCGCATTGATAATCAGTTACGGGGACGTTCTGGGCGGCAGGGCGATCCGGGCAAAAGCCAATTTTATGTTTCTTTGGAAGACGAGTTGATGCGACGTTTTGGCGGCGATCGTTTGAAAAATATGATGACTAGTTTGGGTTTGCCGGAAGACCAGCCAATTCAAAATAAAATTATTTCTAAAACCATTGAGAGCGCGCAAACTAAAATTGAAGGTTTTAATTTTGATATTCGCAAGCATATTTTAGAATATGACGATGTGATGAATAAACAAAGAGAAATTATTTACAAAAAAAGGAGAGAGATTTTAGAAAGTTCCGATTGGCGGAGAAAAATTTTGGAGAATATCCAAGAGGAAATAGAAAAAATTGTTTCTTTCCATTATTTAAATGAAAATGAAGAAAAAGAAAACAAACTGAAAAAAATAAGGGAAGATGTCGGAAGAATTTTTGTTTTGCCGGAAAACAATCTTTCCAAACTGCGGTTGATTGATGAAGATGAATCTTTAGCAAGGGAGGAAAAAATCGCTCTTGTCGCGGAAAATTTATTTGCTTTCGCCAAGGAAGCTTACGGGAAGAAAGAAAAAGAATTAGGAGAAGCAAATATGCGCGTGGCGGAAAAGGCGACCTCGCTTTATATAATAGACAATCATTGGATGAATCATTTAGACGAAGTGGATCATCTGCGACAAGGAATTGGTTTGCGCGGTTACGGACAAAGAGATCCGCTGGTGGAATACAAGAAAGAAGCATACGATCTTTTTTTGCGCTTAATGGAAAATATTCGCTTTGACGTGTCGCGCACTATTTTCAAAATCTCACCTGTTTTTGCGGCTCCGACGGAAGAAGTTGTCTCGCGTAAGAATTGGCAGTTAAAAGGAGCGGAAGAACAGCCGACGCAATTTGCTGCTGGTTCTCCCAGTGGTGAAAAAACAACTAAACCTAAACCGTTAATTAAGAAAAAAGAAGTTGGTCGCAACGATCCTTGTCCTTGCGGATCGGGGAAAAAATATAAAAAGTGTTGCGGGAGATAAGAGCTAAAAAAGTAAGCTGTTTTTATGTGAAGAATTTCAAAAAGTTGAATCTGAATTTAAAATAACCAAAACAAACCCACTCTGAATCTATATCCAGCCGGAAAGTTCAAAACGAGAGATTTAATCGAATCTTGCAGGAAGAATTTATTAATTTAGAAAATTTTCATC
>DYKS01000015.1 GCA_020722485.1 Candidatus Elulimicrobium sp.
TTTCCCAAAACAGCGAAAGTTGCGATTGGTGGAGATACCGGGAATTGAACCCGGAATTTAGCAATGCGAATGCTACGTTATACCGTTTAACTATATCCCCATATTTTTTAATTCTTTCTTGGAAAGTATAGCAAGAAAAAAGGAGAAATCAAATATTTTCTTTTTGTTTTTCGCGGGCGATAACCAACCCATAAACTTCTTTGGCGCCGGCTTTTTTCAAAACACGAGCGCATTCAAATAAAGTGGATCCGCTGCTGGCGATATCATCAATCAATAAAATTTTTTTGTTTTTCAAAAAAGCGCGCTTTTTCTTGTCCGAAGAAACAACAAAAGCGCCACGGATATTAGCGCGCCGCTTTTCTTTTTGTTTGATTTTCATTTGCGGAGAAGTTCGGCGGCGGCGAAAAAGTAGATCATTCGCGACTGGAATTTCTAATCCGGGCGCTAATCGGCGGCTTAGAATCTTTGCCAATTCTTCCGCTTGATTAAATCCTCGCCAACGCAAGCGGTAAGGATGTAAAGGAACGGGAATAATGATTTCAGGCAGATTTGCTTCCGCTTGCCAGAAAACTTTTTCCAAAAGAATGGCCAGAGGAAAAGCCAGTTCTTTTACAAAACGATATTTAAAATAGTGAACAGCTTGAACTAAAATTTCTTCTTTATCATAAAAAGAAGAAGATATTAATCCATCAATTTCTCTTTGGTTGCGACATTTAAGACAAACTTTTCCTTGAGGAGTGATCACTTTTTGACAGAAAGGGCAAGTTTGTTCTTTTTTGACAGGAATACGTGCTAAACACTTTTCGCAAATCCAAATGCCTTCTTTACCGCAACCCAGACAACGAACAGGAAAAAGTGTGTCTAAGAAAAAGAGGTTCAATTTTTTTAATAAAGCGCGCATTAAAAGGTCTGAACGTCTATTTGATTTTTTGAAACGACTAATTTTAATCTTTTTTCTTTGGGTATTTTTTTCTCCAGTAATTTTTCGGCGATGGGATTTTCCACTAAATCGCGGATGTTTTTTCTGACATTGCGCGCTCCTTGTTCAAAAGAAAAACTTTTACGGGCAATAAATGTGGCAATAGAAGGAGTGAAAGATAATTTTACTTTTTGTTTTTGTAAGCGGTTTTTTAATTTTTCTAATTCCGCCACCGCGATTTTTTCCAAGTCTTTTTCATTTAACGCGTTAAAAATGATAATGTCATCCAAACGATTAAGGAGTTCCGGTTTGATTTGTTTTTTTATTTCTTCCAATACATTTTCTTTAACTGCGTTGAAATGTTGTTGGGCGGAAAATTTTTGTTTGGCTTCAAATCCGATTTTAGCGACGCGAGTGAAATCCGCGGTTCCTAAATTAGATGTGAGAATGATAATAGTATTTTTGAAACTAATTTTTTTGCCTTCCGCGTCTGAAAGAGAGCCATCTTCCAGAATTTGCAAAAGTAAATTAAAAACTTCCGGATGGGCTTTTTCAATTTCGTCAAACAAAACGACACTGTAAGGAACGCGACGGACTTTTTCCGTAAGCTCGCCTCCTTCGCCGTAGCCAACATAACCAGCTGGCGCGCCAATCAAACGCGAAACATTGTGTTTCTCCATAAACTCGCTCATATCCAAACGAATAAGAGCCGATGGATGCTGGAAAAATTCCTTGGCGATAGTTTGAGCGGTTAAAGTCTTGCCTACGCCAGTCGGTCCCAAAAACAAAAAAGATCCAATGGGACGATCGGGATCGGCTATACCGCTTTGAGAACGTAAAATGGAATTTTTAATTTTTGCTAACGCTTCTTTTTGGCCAATAATTTTTGCGGAGAGGATTTTGTCCAGAGTTTGAATTTTTTCTGAAGAAGTGGCGGCGATTTTTTCCCATGGCAAGAAGGACATTGCCGCGACAGATTTTTGAATGTCAGCGACGGTAATAATGATTGGATTTTTTTTCTCTTCCGCCAAACGTTCATCTTTTATTCGTTTAATTTCTTTTTTGATCTGCCATTCTTTTTCTTGCCAGCGGGAAGCTTCCTCGTAATTTTCAATTTTTAACAAAGCTTCTTTTTTGGCGGCGATTTTTCTTTCTTCGTTTTCTAAGGTTTTAATTTTTTTATTAAACCAATTGGCGGAACTTTTATTTCGCGCATTGGCGGCGGCTTCATCCAAAACGTCAATCGCTTTATCTGGCAAAAATCTTTCGGGAATATATTTTTCACTTAGTTCCACGGCGTTTTCCAGAGCGTCCTTTTCAATGAAGACATTGTGAAATTTTTCGTAAGCTTTTTTTAACCCCGCCAAAATCATTTTAGTTTCTTTAATACTTGGTTCCGCGATTTCTACTTTTTGGAAACGTCGTTCTAACGCGGCATCTTTTTCAATATACCTTTTATATTCTTTGAAAGTGGTAGCGCCGATACATTTTATTTCTCCGCGCGAAAGCGCCGGTTTTAGAATATTGGCTGCGTCTAATCCGCCAGTGGTGTTTCCGGTTCCAATCAAAGAATGAATTTCATCAATAAATAAAATAACTTTCTGGTTGGCGGCCTCGGCGATTATATTTTTTAGGCGTTCTTCAAATTCTCCGCGAAAATTAGTTCCGGCCACTAAAAGCGCTAAATCCAAAGACAATATTTCTTTATCTAGAAATTCCGCCGGTACTTCGCCAGTGTTGATTTTTTGCGCCAATCCTTCCACTAGCGCCGTTTTACCTACACCCGGTTCTCCTAAAAGAAGCGGATTGTTTTTGTTTTTTCTTCCCAGAATTTGAATTATTCGTTCTAGCTCTTTGTCTCGTCCAATCATTATATGGTCTTCGCGGGCGCTTTTTTCATTAAGGTTAAGGCAGAATTCTTTTAAATAGGAATTTTTTTTCAAGCGAGAAGGCATACCGGTCTTATTGCCAAAGAAAGGAATATTGAGAGATTCAGAGAGATTTTTAAGGAAATTTTCATCTAAAGGAAAACTAATTGTTTTGGGTTTGCTTTTTCTTTTGCTGGTTGACATTTTATTTGGACGGTGAGATTGTTTGAGAATTTTTTGAATTTTTTCAGAAGGAGATTCAATAAGCGCGTAAACCAAATGTTCCGTTCCTACATAAGGATAATTCATTTTCCCGGCTAAATAATAAGCGCGGGTAATGACTGTTATCGTTTCGTGGAAAAGAGTTAGTTTGGAAAAATTGTCGAGATTAATTAATTTGTTTTTATTTTTAGTTTTATTAAGAAAGTTAAATGCTTGATCAATTACATTTCTTTGAACACCCATATCTTTTAAGAGATTGCTACCGAGACTGCCTTTTTCTAAATAGATAGCTAAGAAAAGATGTTCTGGAAGAACAACAGACGATTCATAAAAATTGGCGATTTTTGATGCCTCTCTGATGCTTTTTTTAGCATGTTCGGTAAGTTTTTGAGATATTTCTTTGCTTAACATAAAAAAATTGTGCTAAAATGAAAATAATCTTTCATCTAAATAATTTTATATTTTTTAACCTTAAAATGTCAAATTAGTTTAGTTTATGGAAAAAGAAAACAGAGAAGAAAAATATTTAGGGATCGATTGGGGCGCGCGCGATGTTGGGTTGGCTTTAGCGGATAAAGAAACACGGGTGGCTTCCGCTTATTCCACCTTGAAAAATGATTGGAATTTATTGGAAAATTTAGCTCAGATTATCGGGCGAGAAGAAATTAGCGTGGTGGTTATCGGAATTCCTTTTTATATAAATAAAGAAGATGTTGTCTATGAAGGAGAAAAACTAGGAAACTTGTTAAAAGAAAAATTAGGAATTAAAGTTTTTTATCAAAACGAAATGTTTACTACTAAAATAGCGCAAAATCTACTGATTAAAAAAGGCGTGAAAAAAATTAAACGTTACGATGATCAAGAAGCGGCGCGCATAATTTTACAAGATTGGTTAGATAAAGCAATTGAAACTTAATTTTTTTATGCTATAATAAAGAAATTAAAGGAAATAAATAATTTTTTATTTGATTAGTGTTGTTTATAAAATTTTTTAAAAGTATAAATAACATTGGAAGTTTGTATAAATAATTATATAAATAGTTTTTTAAATTTATTCTTTTGTCAAAGATGGCAAAGGAAAAATAAAAATAAAAAATGGAACAAGAAATTTATTTATCAGTAATTATTCCCGCTTATCGAGAAAGCGAGCGAATCGGTCGTAATTTATTAGAGATACAAGATTATTTAGTGACTAAAAATTATAGCTATGAAATTTTGGTTATTACGGACGGTTCGCCCGACAATACCGCTGAAATTGCCCGTAATTATCAAGAGAGAATTAAAAATTTGCGCGTGATAGAGAATAAAGAAAATCACGGCAAAGGATATGTAGTGCGACAAGGTTTATTGGAAGCGCGCGGAGAATATCGGGTTTTTTTAGATGCGGACGGATCCACTTCTATTACTCACTTAGATAAATTTTTGCCGGAAGCGGAAAATGGCAATGATGTAGTGATCGGATCGCGAGATATTGCTGGCGCTTTTATCCAAATTCATCAGCCAAAATATCGAGAAATTATGGGGGATATGGGAAACTGGGCAATTCGTTTAGTATTAGGATTATGGAATTATCCAGATACGCAGTGCGGTTTTAAACTTTTAAATGCTCAAGCTGCCGAAGAAGTGGCAAAAAGAATGGTAGTGGATCGATTTGGTTTTGATTTTGAATTGATTATTCTAGCGAAAAAATTGGGTTTTAAAATTAAACAAATGCCGGTGCGTTGGCTTAATGAAGAAGGTTCCACGGTTGGATTGTTTGGGCCTAACGGTTTCATTCAAGTGCTTATTGATTTATTTAAAACTAAATTTAGGTTGTTAACTGGAAAATATAATTTGAAAAATAAAAATAAGTAAAATAAAAAATAAAAAAGGAAAAAATGGAAATAAAAATAAATAATAAAAAAGAAAATAAACCAGAAAACAATAAAGGATTTTCAGAATTACGTCAAGATTTAGTGACTGGCGATTGGGTGGTGATTGCTACCGGACGATCCAAGCGGCCGGAAGATTTCTTTGCTGTTAAAAGTGAAGATAAAAATGAAGAACGTAATAATGATAATGGTGAAGATTGTCTTTTTTGCGATCCGGAAAAATCTGGGCAGGAAAAAGATGTTTTGATTTATCGTCGTTCTGATGGAGAATGGACATTGAGAGTTTTTCCTAATAAATATCCGGCTTTTTCCCGCGCTAAAATTCCTCGTCCAATAGAGAAAGGACCTTATTTTGCGATGACGGGTGTTGGTTATCATGAAGTGGTAGTTACGCGAGATCATTATCGTCATTTAGCGCTTATGGAAAAAGAAGAAGTAGCGGAAGTTTTTGATGCGTTTGCTGATCGGTATTTGGATTTAATGAATAAAAAAAGCGTTAATTATATTAGTATTTTTCACAATCATGGCAAGGAAGCTGGCGCGTCCATTGCTCATCCTCACTCGCAAATTATCGCTATTCCGGTAATTTCTCCTTATATTAATTTGGAATTAAAAGGCGCGGAATCTTATTGGCGCGCTAACAAAGAATGCGTTTATTGCGCGATGGTGAATTACGAGAAAGAAAGCGGCGAAAGAATTGTTTGTGAAAATGATGAATTTATCGCTTTTTGTCCTTTCGCTAGTCGCGTCGCGTTTGAAGTGTGGGTGATGCCTAAAAAGCACACTCCTTATTTTGAAAGAATAAACGACGAAAGCAAGTTGAAATTGGCGGAGGTTTTTCAAAAATCCTTGAACTCCATTTATAAAGGGTTAAATAATCCTCCTTTCAATTTTTATATTCATACAGCTCCTTGTGATGGCAAGGATTACCATCATTTTCATTGGCACATAGAAATTCTGCCGCACACCGCCATTTGGGCCGGCTTTGAACTGCAAACCGGTATTGAAATTTCCACTATTCAGCCGGAAAAAGCGGCGGAATATTTGCGAAAGCAACAAATTTAAAATTTGATTATCGCGGTGAAAAAATAATTCAAAGGCACTCGGTTTTTAAATTTTAAAGATTTTATTTATATTCATTTTAAATATATTCATTAAAAATTTACGATTTTGAATTTATAATTTAATTTTTATGCATGATTTGATTGTCAATTGGTTTTCTAGTTTTCCCAAAGAGTGGGCGACATTTTTAGTCGCTTTAATTCCTATTACTGAGTTGAGAGCATCCATTCCTTTGGCTTATAATGGTTTTGGGATGAGTTCTTTTTCTGCTTGGTTTTATTCTGTGATGGGAACTTTTTTCGCGATGGTTCTGATTGTTTCGGTTTTAGATCCAATTGCCGGTTTTTTGTCTCGGCGCTTTGTTTTTTTTCAGAAATTTTTTACTTGGTTATTTGAACACACTCGCCGGCGCGCTAATGGCAAAATGGAAAAATATGGCGAATGGGCTATTTTTATTTTGGCGGCTACGCCTGTGCCGCTTTTAGGCGGGATGACTGGAGCGTTAGCCGCTTTCGTTTTTGGAGTCGCGTTGAAAAAATCTTTGCCACTTTTGCTTTTAGGAACAATGGTGTCTGGAGGAATTGTGCTTTTGATAACGATGTATTTGTAATAAGCTATTTATAATTATTTTTAATCAGGAGATTTATTGAAGTGAAATGATATGAAAAAATTGCTTATCGGAAATTTAAAAATGAATTTATTAAGTCCGACTGAACGGGAAGATTTTTTGAAATTATTCAAAGAAGAAATAAAAAAAAGCGATTTAAAAAATACGGAAATCGTGATGTGTCCAAGCGCGGTTCATTTAGAAAAATTCGTCGAATATTTTCGGAAAAATGGAATTGACGCGCAGGTGGGAGCGCAAAATGTTTTTTGGAAACGCGAAGGAGCGTATACGGGTGAAATTTCTCCTCGAATGATTTCTAATTTGGGAGCGAAATGGTCTTTGGTTGGACATAGCGAACGTCGGATTTATTTGGGAGAAACAGATGAAATGATCAATTTTAAAATCAAAGAAATTTTGAAAAATGGACTCAAAACGATTTTTTGTGTCGGAGAAAACGAAGATGAGAGACGCGCCGGGCTAATTCAAAAAGTGCTCGCGCGTCAAATAACTGTTGGCTTGAGAGATGTTCTTTATTTTTCTCTGGAAAAAATAATTTTAGCTTATGAACCAGTTTGGGCGATTGGAACAGGAAAAACTCCTTCTGTCAATGATATAATGGAAGCGCGTCTTCTTATTAAAAAAACCATAGCCGAGAAATACGGCTTGAAAACAGCGGAAAAAATTCAAATTGTTTATGGTGGATCGGTATCCGCTGCTAACGTTACCGATGTTTGTTTAAAGACGGGAATGGACGGAGTTTTAGTTGGTGGCGCCAGTTTAGATCAGTGGGAATTTTTAAAAATAGCGAAAAAAATTGATGGTTAGTTTTTTAAGCGCTGTAAATTTTTTGCGAGTAAACTATTTTATTTTAGATTGATAAATTTTTTGTTGGTAATATTGATATTTTTTAATAATTTAATTTGTAAGAAAGTTTTATGATTACATCAGTCAAAGAAATTTTAACCAAGGCGCGTGCGGGAGGATATGCTGTTGGCGCGTTTAATACAGTAAATTTAGAAATTACGCAAGCAATAATATCTGCTGCCGCGGAGATGCGTTCGCCGGTCATTGTTCAATTAACGGAAAAAACAATGGATTACGCGGGCGGAAGGAATATTTTTAATATCATTAAAAATACAGCAGAATTTTACTATCCCGAGGTTCCAGTGGGAATTCATTTGGATCACGGAAAAAATTTTGAAGTAATTCAGCGCGCGGTGGAGATTGGATTTAATTCTGTTATGTATGATGGGTCACGCAATAATTATTCGGATAATTTGTCCGTAACTAAAAAAGTAGTGGAGTTTTGTAAAGAAAAAGGAGTGGCGGTTCAGGGAGAATTGGGTAACGTTCCTTATTTGGGCGAAATGGAAATGTTGGATATTGATTGGAATAAATATATGACCGATCCGGGACAAGCGGAAGAATTTGTCAGAGAAACCGGAATTGACGCTTTGGCGGTGGCGATTGGAAACGCGCATGGATTTGCTAAAGAACGATCGGAACCGGATTATGCTCGTCTGGAAATGATTAGTAAAAGCGTGGACGCGCCTTTAATTTTACATGGGGCGTCCGATTGGGAAAACGGGAGAGTGCGAGAAGTTATTAAACGAGGCATATCTTGTTTTAATGTGGATACCAGCTTGCGTTTGGCTTTCGTTAATAATTTAATCTCCAGGATAAAAAACAAAGAGGATGTTTCATTTGACATTAGAAAACTTTTAAATGGCGCGCGGGAAGCAGTCAAAGAACAAGTAAAGAATAAAATAAAAATTTTTGGCAGTGACGGAAAAATTTAGATTGATCAGATTTCAATTTATTTTTTATTCTAATAACTTATTCTCAATAATTAGGAATAAAATTGATTGATATTTTATATTCTTATCTGTAAGAATGATTAGCGTTGTTTACATTTCTCTCTTTATTATTCTTATCACTGCGGAATTTTCCATAGCGATAGCGGAGAAAAATATCCGGAATCTACGATTGATAAATAAACACTGGATTCCCGCCGGAGTTTACCCTCGTGAAAACGGGGGCGGGAATGACATAAAAAAACAGGAATGACATAAAAAGCTGAAAAAGATATAATGATACAGGAGTGTATTTTTTATTAAATGTGTAAATCTTAAATTTATTAATTTTATTTTTCGGTGATAAAATTTTTTTTAAAGTATTATGAAAAAAGCATTTTTACAAGCGGTAAATTCTTTTCGGCAGTCATTGCCAATGATGATCGGACTTTTAATGTTGATTAATTTTTTAGAGCCGTTTTTTAGAAAATATTATTCGCGAATTTTTAGCGGTAATTATTTTATTGATCCTTTAATAGGCGCGGCGGCAGGCAGTATTTCTTTTGGCATTCCTGTCACTAGTTATGTAGTGGGTGGAGAACTTTTAAATCAAGGAGTGAGTTTGGTGGCGGTAGCAGCTTTTATTTTAGCTTGGACTACGGTTGGAGTGGCAATGTTGCCTTTGGAAAGTTCTTTTTTGGGCAAGAAATTTGCCGTGACACGCAACGTGGTTAATTTTATTTTCTCTCTTGTTATTGCTGTTTTGACAGTAGTGACTTTGAAATTTTTTCAATAATGATAAATAAAAAAAAGAATAAAGGAAAAATTGGCGGACGGGGGAATTTTTTATTTGCGATGATAGCGATATATATCATTGTTGCTTTTTTTAATTTTGAATTTGTCAAGGAAGCGTTAAAAAAAACTTTGATTACTCTTTGGAAAATTACGCCGATTTTAGGAGCAGTGTTTATAATAATGATTTTAATAAATCTGTATTTAGAATCAGGAAAAATTAAAAAGCATTTGGAAAAAGAATTAGGTTGGCGTGGTTGGTTTTATTCGATTATCGCGGGTATTTTAATTTCCGGTCCGCCTTATGTTTTTTTCCCGATGCTTGGTGAAATGAAAAAGCACGGAATGAAAAATTCTTTGATTGCGGTTTTTTTATATAATCGCAATGTTAAAATTCCTTATTTGCATGTGTCTATTTATTATTTTGGTCTTCCTTTTACCTTGATAGTTTCTTTATATATCATTATCTTCTCTATTTTAAATGGAATAATCGTTTCCTGGTTGTCTGAGGACAAAACGGAACGTAATTTTTCATAGCGATTGTTTATCAATTAAGCCAGAAAAATTTATTTTTTATAAATAATAATTAAATAATTATAAATAATTTATTACTAGATTTTATGGCGTTTTTGTATTTATAGAAGATCGCGCTAGTTTTGTAGATAGGAATATATTTCTTTAAAAAATTTGGAATTTAGTATTCGGAGTTTTTGTTGAGAGCGTGGTTTTAGAATAAATAGAAATAAAAATTGTAAAAAATGTGAAGAGAAGTTATAATATAATTGAGAGAGATGGATTTTAATTAAATTTGAAAATGATTTAAAATATTTTTAGAAATTAATTTTTTAATTTTTTAATTTTTTAATTTTATGCTTAAATTAGCTATTAATGGTTTTGGAAGAATTGGTCGCTTGTCTTTTCGTGTCGCTTTTGAAAAAGAAGATATAGAAATAGTGGCAATTAATGATTTAACTGAGATTGAAATTGCCGCTCATTTGCTTAAATACGATTCTTCGTATGGTCGTTATGGGAAAAACGTAGAAGTGGACGCGGAAAATAAAGAATTAATTGTGGATGGAACGAGAATTAAATATTTTAGTGAAACTGATCCGCAAAATTTGCCATGGAGAGAATTGGAAGTGGATGTGGTTTTGGAATGTACCGGAGTTTTCGACACGCGAGAAAAAATGGAAAAACACTTGGCGGCGGGCGCCGGTAAAGTGATTTTGTCCGCTCCCGCCAAAGATGACATGCCAGTTTACCTTTTAGGTGTAAATGAAAAAGATTACAACGGAGAAAAAATTATTTCTAATGGTTCTTGTACTACTAATTGTTTGGCGCCTATTGTTAAAATTTTAGATGATAATTTTGGGTTGGAACGAGGTTTTATGACAACTACCCACTCTTACACCAATGATCAACGTTTACAGGATTTGCCGCACAAAGACTTGCGTCGTGCTCGGGCGGCCGCGCAAAACATTATTCCTACCACTACGGGAGCGGCTAAAACGGTAGCGAAGGCGCTTTCTCATTTAGAAGGAAAATTAAACGGAATTTCTTTGCGGGTTCCCACTCCAACTGTTTCTATTACTGATTTCGTATGTCTTTTAAAAAAATCGGTATCCGTTGAAGAAATTAACGAATCTTTGCGACAAGCCGCGCAAATGGAATTAAAAAATATTTTAGCTGTTACCGAAGAACCTTTAGTGTCGATGGATTTCAAAGGCGATAGCCATTCGGTTATTGCCGATCTTTCTTTAACGATGGCAGATGAAAATTTAGTTAAAGTAATTGGTTGGTATGATAATGAATGGGGATATGCCAATCGGCTGGTGGAGATGTCAGTTTTCATAAATAATTGGACGGAGAAATAAATTTTTTCCGCGTAAAATTATTGGTGTTGTTTAAATTTTTTAAAGTTGTAAAAATAATTATTAATTTTTTTATTTAAAACAAAAAAATGTACGATGTTTTAATTAGAAACGGAGTTATTATTGATGGCAGTGGTGATTACAAATATAAGGGTGATATCGCTATTAAAGAAAAAAAAATTATTGCCATTGGTAATTTACATAATGAAACGGCGGATAAAATTATTGACGCCTCTGGCCAATATGTTACGCCGGGATTTATTGATGTTAACAATCATTCAGACGCTTATTGGCGGATTTTTTCTAATCCGGAATTAGAGAGCTTGGTTTATCAGGGAATAACTACGATCATTGGTGGCAATTGCGGTTCATCGCTGGCGCCTTTTCTTAATTTAGAAACAATTAAATCTATTCAAAAATGGATTGATATTAAAAAATTAAATTTTAATTGGTTGAGCTTGGAAGATTTTTTAAGAGAAACAGGCAAGAGCCGTTTATCTATTAATTTTGGCACACTGGTTGGGCATTCTACTTTAAGAAGATCAATAGCGCATGATGAATTGAGAAATTTAAACAAGAAAGAATTGGATTTTTTAAAAAAAACATTGAGGAAATCTTTGAAAGAAGGAGCATTGGGACTTTCCAGCGGTTTAGCTTATTCTCATGCTAAAATTGCTCCCTTTGAAGAAATGAAAGAATTGGTGCGGGTAGTGGCCGAAGAAAATAAGGTTTATGCCACCCATTTGCGGGAAGAAGGAGCAATGCTCTTATCCTCTTTAGATGAAGCGTTGAAAACTTCATCCGCTGTTTCTGCTAAACTGCACATTTCTCATTTGAAAGCGATGGGCAGGAAAAATTGGCATCTATTAGAAAAGGCGCTGGAAAAAATAGACGCGGCACTGGCGGAAGGGAGAGATGTTACTTTTGATTTTTATCCTTATACTTTCACTTCTTCAGTATTGTATATTTTTCTTCCCGATTGGATTACGCGAGGAGGAAAGAAAATGATGCTTGAAAGAATTCGTATTCCGGAAGTAAGAAAAGAAGCGCTGAAAGAAATGAAAGAAAACAATTTTGATTATACTGGATTGATCATAGCTAATTCTTCTTTAAATAAACACTTAAGTCGGAAGGCGATAGCGGATATCGCTGTTTCTCAGAAAAAAACGGCAGAAGAAATAGTGTTGGATATTTTGATTGCCAGCGATGGACGAGTTACGGTTTTTTCTCAGACGTTATCAGAGGAAAATATTGAAAAATCATTAGTTCATCCGGCATCCATTGTGGCTTCCAATGGTTCGGGTTATAGAGATAAGCACAAAGAAACTAAAGAATTGATTCATCCTCGTAGCTTTGGAACATTTATTAAAGTTTTATCTGAATATGTTAGAGATAAAGGATTATTGAGCTGGGAAGAAGCTATCCATAAAATGACTGGTAAACCATCGCAAAAATTCGGAATTAAAAAAAGAGGAATTATCAAAGAAGGCAATTTTGCCGATATAGCGGTTTTTGCTCCCGAAGAATTAGAAAGTCTAGCCGATTTGGAAAATCCTTTTCGGTATGCTTCCGGAATAAATTATTTACTGGTGAATGGGGAAATTGTTTTGGAAAAAGGAAAATATACAGGAAAAAGAGTGGGTGAAATATTGAAGGGATGAAAATGGAATTTCAATAAACGAAATACAATAACCAAGACGCAAAATATGGCATTTAAATTTCAAAAAAGGAATTTAACAGTGAAGTTTTTACTTTCCATCCTTTTATTAAAAGGGAAAGATAAAGGAAACTTTACCTTAGTTACAACAGAATTGAATGTAGATAAAAATTAAAATGAATATGGTTAAAAATACAGATTTGAATTTTTTTAAGAATAAACGAGTGACCGTTTTTGGATTAGGGATTCATGGTGGAGGAGTAGGTATTGCGCGATTTTTGGCGCGCCATGGCGCGCGGGTTCTGGTAACTGACATTAAAAACAAGGAAAAATTAGCTACTTCTTTGGAAAAATTGAAAGGGTTAAAAAATGTGGAATATGTTTTAGGTCAGCATCGCGAAGAGGATTTTTTAAAAGCTGATTTAATTATTAAAACCCCATCTATTTCTTGGAATAATAAATATTTGAGGGTAGCGTTAAATAAAAGGATTCCAGTAGAAACGGACGCTAGTTTATTTTTTCGTTTTTGTCGCAATCCGATCATTGGAATAACTGGCACCAAAGGAAAAACCACCACTTCGTCTTTGATTTATGATATTTTTCAAGGCGCTGGGAAAAAACCGATTAAAGTTGGAATAGGGCAAGTTTCTGTTTTGGATAAATTAGATGAGTTAAAAGAAAAATCATTAGTCGTTTTTGAGCTTTCCAGCTGGCGACTTTCATCTTTAAAGAAAAATAAAATAAGTCCTCATATTGCGGTGATAACCAATATTTTTCCGGATCATTTGAATTATTACGGCGCGATGGAAAAATATATTGAAGATAAAAAAAACATTTTTATCTTTCAAAAACCAAGCGATTGGTTAATTGTTAATTACGATAATAAATATACCCGAGAGATAAACGAAGAATCTGTCGGTCGGGTAATTTTTTTCTCTTTAAATTCATTGAAAAAAAGTCCTTCTGTTTTTGTGGAAAAGGGAGATATTTTTGTTAACGATGGAGTGGATATAAAAAAAGTGATGTCAGTGGAAGAATTGAAAGTAAAAGGAAAATTTAATGTTGCCAATGTTTTGGCGGCGGTTGCCGTTGCATGGTCGATGAAAATTAGTTTAGCGGATATTCGAAAAGCCGTTACGGAATTTAAAGGTGTGCCGCACCGCTTGGAAGAAGTGGCGGAAATTGAAAAAGTGAAATATTATAATGATACGGCGGCTACCATTCCGGAAGCGACTTTGGCTGCGCTGGATTGTTTTCATAATCCAATCGTTCTGATTATTGGTGGCACCGATAAAAATTTGGATTTTTTTGAATTAGCGAAAGTTATTTTTCAAAAAACTAAAGCGGTTGTTTTTTTGAAAGGCAGTGCCACCGATAAATTATTAGCGCAAATTAAAAAAATTTTTCCGGAAAAAACGGAGGATTTAAAAGTAGTTAATTCTTTAGAAGAAGCGCTAAATACGGCTGTTACCTTGACAGAACCGGGAGATGTAGTGCTTTTTTCTCCGGCGGCGGCTAGTTTTGAACTTTTTAATGATGAATTTGATCGGGGTGATAAATTTAAGAAAGCGGTGGCAGAATTAGCGCGGAAAAATTTAAAAAACCCATAGTTTATTTTTTTATTAACAAATTGATTAAATGTAATTTAATTAGCGTTGTTTACATTTTTCTATATTATTTTGTAATTTTTTTTAAAACACTAGCAAAATAATATTGTAAATTTATTTGAGAAAATTTTGAAAAGTTATGAAGACTGGATTCCCGCTTTCGCGGGAATGACTTGGGAAACGTGGGAATAACAAGGAAAATAATGAGCCGAAAATGTAAATAACGCGGTGAAATCTAATAATTTAATTTATGTTTTTAAATTTTTTAAATCATATTCAAAAATACCTTTTTGTTTGGATTATAGTTGCTGTGGCGGGAGGATTACTGGTTGTCAAAGTTTTTGGCGGTTATTCTTTTACTCCCTTAATTTGTTTTTTGGCGGCTTTGATAATGATTTATCCTTCGCTGATTCCTTTGAATTTTGATAAGTTGAAAAATTCTTTACGAAATTACCGTTTGATTTTATTTTCTTTAGCGGCTAATTTTATTTTGGCGCCGGTTGCGGCTTTTTTGATTGGATTATTTTTCCTAAAGGAAAATCCAGAGCTACGAGCGGGTCTTATGCTTCTGGCCGTTTTTCCGGGAGGAGGAATGATGACTACTTGGGCGCACAGATCTCGATCGCATATGCCGACGGCAGTGAGTGTGATTTTTTTTAATTTATTGGCAGCTGTTTTTATTGCTCCTTTCATATTGTCTTTCACTTTTAGTTATTTATTTGGAGATTCTTTCTCTTCAATTTCGGAAGAAGAAACTTGTTTCTTGGAAAATATTACTGATCAAACCGCTTCTTGCGCTTTAGGAAAGGGAGGAAAAATAACAGCTGGACAAATTGCTTGGCCAATGTTTTTTATTCTTGTTATTCCTTTATTGGCGGCTTATCTTACTCAAAAACTGATTAAAAAGAAAAAAGGAATGGAATATTTTGAAAAAACTAAAATGCTTTTCGGAAGTTTCAGTAATTGGGGTTTAGTGATTGTTTTGTTTTTTTTAATGGCGTTGAATAGCAACGATTATTTGTTTAAAAATCCATATGTGGTCGCAATAGCTTTTGGTCCGGTTGCTTTGTTTTACGGTTTAATGCTGTTCGCGGCGATAATGGCGTATCTTTTTTATGGCGAATCTCGCGGTCGCGCTTTAAGTTGGGGAATTTTCTTGCGTTATATAACTTTATCTCTTGGTTTTTCTACTTCTTTAATTTATCAAAATTCTGCTTTGGCAATGGTTATTGTTCCTGTAGTGCTGTCTTATTTTATTCAAATGCCGCTTTCTTTTTGGTTAAATAAATATTTGTTGAACAATTCAAAAATAATTACGGAAAATCAAAATTAAAAAATTTTTTTAATGGTTTTTTCTAGACAAAATATCATTATGTTGTATAATGTTAAAGTCTTTTGTTTTCTCGTTTATTGGCTTTTGGGCCGGTAGCTCATCTGGTAGAGCGCCTCGTTTGCACCGAGGAGGTAGCGGGTTCAAGTCCTGTCCGGTCCACCCTGAACAAGAACAAGAAGCAAGAAAAGGGCGTATAGCTCAGTTGGTTAGAGCGCAACACTGATAATGTTGAGGTCCCAAGTTCGAATCTTGGTACGCCCACCAAAATTAAACTTTTAGAAATTTTACCGATGGATTCAGTTGTGTTTGTTGAGGCATTTAATCTGCTATTGGGTATTTGGAAAATTTATCTTTTAGTTTACATTTTGCGCAAATGATTTTCCTACCGATAATTAATTTATCATTTTTTCTCACATTGCAAGGTTAAATTTCAATTTAATGTTTTAGTATATGCGAAGTTTTGCGAAGTAAAACGGAGCAAAAATTTGAGTGGAAAAAACGCAATTGCAGTAAATTATTTACGCGCTTTTTCTTGAACCTCATA
>DYKS01000016.1 GCA_020722485.1 Candidatus Elulimicrobium sp.
GTTTCTGAATTTTTTCAATTACATTGGCAATGGTAAAAGTTTTGCCCGATCCGGTCACGCCCAAAAGAGTTTGAAATTTTTCTCCTCTTTTTATTCCTTTTATAAGTTGATTAATAACTCGTGGCTGATCGCCTGTCGGTTTGAATTTTTTAGTCAATTTAAATTTCATAAAGTCTAACAATTATACCTTAAAAATAAAAAAGAACAACCCTCGCTTTCGCGCAAGGCTTGCCCATAATTAAACCAAAATATTATTTTCCTACTGTAAACTTTTCACATTGATTTTTACGCCCGAGAGACATATTCTCCCTTTTCTGTATTAATAATCACCCGGTCGCCTTCTTTAATAAAAAGTGGCGCCGTGATTTTCAACCCCGTTTCCAAAATCACTGTTTTCCCTCCTCCGGAGGCAGTGTCTCCTTTAATACCAGGTGGCGCTTCCACCACTTTTAATTCCATTTTAATTGGCAACTCCACATTAATAGGGATGCCATTAAAATTCAAAACCGTAATTTCCGTTCCTTCTATCAAATAAAAAGGCGCATTTCCTAAAGTTTCTTTCTCTAAAAAAAATTGATCGTAGTTCTGATTGTCCATAAAAAAATAATTATCTTTTTCCCGATAAAGAAATTGAGCTTTAGATTTTTCCACTTCCGCTTCTTCCACTTTATCCGCTCCCTGAAAAGTTTTTTCCAAAATCGCTCCCGTTTTCAAATTTTTAAGTTTGGTGCGCAAAACTGCTCCCGCGCGTCCGGTTTTAGAATGTTCATGGCTTAACACAGTATAAGGCTCGCCATTTAAAACTATATTTTTTCCCGTTTTAATTTCCGAAAGAGAAAGCATAAAAAAATCAAATTAAAAAATTATTTAACCACAAAAGGAACCAGCGCCATTATACGCGCTCTTTTGATGGCGCGAGAAAGCATCCGCTGATGACGAGAACACGTTCCGTGCCGCCGAGGTGGATAAATTTTCCCCTGTGAGTTCATAAAACGACGCAAAAGATACGCGTCTTTGTAATCAATTTCGTCCATTTTTTCTTGACAAAAATAACAAGATTTTTTTTCCATAATCATAATATTAATATTTAAAAATAAAAAATTAACTTAAAAAGGAACGTCTTCTATTTTTATTTCTTCTTGATCATCGTCCAAATTTATAGTAGGAATTTCTTCTTCTTTTGCCTTCGCGAAGGATTGATTTGGAGTTTGATTTCCCTCGTTAAAATTGGAACGCGCCGGAGCTGAAGATTGGGATGAGTATTCTCCCGCGACTTGTCCAGCGCCTTGAGGTTTGCGACCTAACTGCATATTTTCTACGATGATTTCCGTTATTCTCCGTTCCGTTCCATCTTTGGCGGTATAATTTCTGGTTTGCAATCTTCCTTCAAAATAAGCTTGTTGACCTTTAGTTAAATATTGTCCGGCAATTTCTGCCAATCTTCCAAATAAAACCAGATTGTGAAATTCCACTTTCTCTTGCTTCTGACCATTCTTGTCATTCCAATAGCGATTAGTAGCTAAACCCACTCTAGCCACCGAAGATCCGGATGAAGTGGAACGCAATTCCGGATCATGAGTAATATTTCCGACTAAAATCACTTTATTAACGTTCATAATTTTTTTGAATCCGGAAACGTAAAGTTTAAATTTTTGCGCCACCGGTTTCTTTTTATTTTTATGCGTAAATTAAATAATTAGATGTTGAGTATTTCATCCAATTTTTTGTCAATTTCATCTTGATCTTGACTTAATTCTTCTTTTTTTTGCTCCGGTTTTTCAGCCACAGAAAGCTCTTCTTTTTTTTCCTTGCGCTCTTTGATTTTTTGATCAACATCCATACTTTCCGGTTTCTTCGTTTCTTTTTCTTCAATTTCCGGCGTTGGTTTTTCCGTCGCTATTGTCATCGGTTCCTTTTTCGTTTTCTCCTCATATTCTTTCTTTTCTTTTTTCGCGACTATTCTTTTAACACCTATCTCTTTTTCTCTTTCTTCTATTGTTTTTTTTCTTTTCGCCAATGAAGGAAGATTTTCAGCTTTTACTATCAAAAAACGGAGTATTTCTCCTGATAAATTCAATTTGCGAATTATTTTATCTATCGTTTTTGTTTCTTTTTCTCCAACGGAAAGAGAAAAACGACTTGTTATGTAAGTGCCTCTCTTTTCGTGACGAATCGGATAAGCTAATTTTCGCCGTTCTTCCAATTCTTCTTCAGAAAAACTTCCTCCTTCATCAGTCACTACTTTTTTAACCATTTTCTTAATTTTTTCTAAATCAACTTCTCGCGATTCTCCTATCAAATAAAACAATTCGTATTCCATAATTTGTTCGCTAGGTCGTTTCCGATTAATATTTCGGAAGCAACGAGCAAAAATCAAAATTAAAAAATAAAAGCCCATCAAAAAAATCCTTTGGATGGACTGATCGCGTTTTATCCCCCGCTAAAATTCAAGGGCGAAACGCGTAAGGACTTTTTTGATTTGAATCAATTTTAGCAAAAAATTTATTTCTGTCAACAACAACAAAAATTTTCCGATACAATTAAACAAGCTTGATATTTTGTATTTTTTATGTTAGTCTGTTAAAGTTAAAATGGTTTGGAAAATCGCGTTTCTTACAATTTAAAATTATGTATGGCGGGTATAGTTCAATGGTAGAACACCAGTTTGTGGCACTGGGTATGAGGGTTCGATTCCCTCTACTCGCCCCGGAAATTCCTAATCTAACTCAATCATACATAATGAAGTATTAAACTATCTGAAAAAATTTTGCGTGAAACTCGCTATTTATGCCCTCGTGGTGAAATGGATATCATATTTGGCTTCGGACCAAACGTTTCAGGTTCGAGTCCTGACGAGGGCACCAGTATTTTAAACTTTCATAAATTTTGCCACCCTCGCTTTTCGTTTCAGCTGCGCGAAGCGCGGAAAGGTATGGAAACACTGACTCGCCGCACGCAGTTTTTATCCACTACCTAATTTATATAGATATCTATAACATTTTATTGTCAATAACACTAAAATTGATAATAGGTTATATACCGTTAAAATACCTTTGATACCCGTATATTTGAATGAATATGATGAAAAAGACATCTTTTTATTTTCTCATAGAACGCAATACGTTAATGAACTTATGCATTTCAAATAAATAATATTCTCGTTTTGTTCATAAAAATATTTCACTAAAAAGAAATTGGATTAAAAATTTCTCGCACGCTAGAGCGTTCTTTTGTGTATTTTATTTCTCTTTCTTTAGCTTTACTTATCACTTCCTGAAAATTTTTTTCATTAAAAACAACTTCTTTTTTAATGGATTCGGCGTAATCTTTTCTTTGGTATTCATTCCAGAAATCAAAATTAAGATCCCGATAGAGTAAAAAAGCTAAAGCGATAAAAACAAAAAATAAAATAATCAAAAACAACGCCTGCGAATGCCGGAACCAAAAACCAACCGGAGTCAACAATGCGCGTTTCCAGTTTATTTTTTTAAATTCTTTCAATCCGATTTCCATAAATTATAAAATTTATTAATGTTATTTATATTTTTAAAAAATCATTTTCCTTAAACTACTTAAATTATTTTATTTCTTTAAAAAAATTTCCAAAGGAAAACACTGCCAACTTATTGCCTTACGCGCAAATTATTTAAGATAAAATAAAACTTCTGTTTCTAAAGAAATTTTTTCTTTTCCTTCGGATTCGGAATTTTTTTTCGTGTTTTGAAAAACACTTGCTTGTTCTGTTTCGCTAAAAATATTCGCTTGTTTTTTTCCGGAAAAAGAAGAAAGATTTTCTTTTTCTTTAGGAACAAATAAAAAATTAAATGAGATTATTTCCGACGCGTAAGGCATATTCTCTAATTTTTCTAAAAATTCCAGCCCGCTATTGAAACTCCCTTCAGTTTTTATTTTAAATTTCAAAAATTCTCTTTCCAATAAATCCGCCATCAATCCTTGTTTTTTTTCATTGGTCGCGGAAACAGGAACGGCTGATTCCTTTTTTTTATCTTCAGATTCAATAAAAATAACATTTCCCGTTCTCTCGGCGATTTTTTCAATTTCTTCAATTAAAGATACGATTTCCTCCGAAGAAACAAAAATATCCAATCGATTTTTTTCCAAATCAATTTCTTCGGCATATTTTTTAAATTCCGAAATCTGATCAATTTTCCGTCTATTTTCTTCCCGCTCCACGCGATTTTTCTCCGTATTCTCCTTAATGATTTGGTTTCTTTGATAAAAATAAAAAATACCCCATCCAATGATGATAATCAAAAGCAACTCGACTCCGATAATAAAAACTAGCAGTTTATTCTTTTTAAAAAAATTACCCATAAAATTTTATTTGATTAAACATTCTTTTTTTACGGAAAATTCCATTTGAAAATCAATGTTTTCCCTAACCACCAAATCAGAAATTGGAATATTTACTTCTTCGAAACATTCGTTTGATTTCAATTTATTTTGAAACTCAATCAGATTTTCTCGATTGCGCGCCTTGCCCAGCAAAAAAATTTTATAATCTTTGTTAGATAATTGATTAAAATATATTTCCGCGGGAGTATTTTTCTCCAATTCGCGCAAAACCGCGGACCAAATGAAATGACCATTTTGATAGAGAGAAAAATCCTTCGCCATTTTATTGGCTTCTTTAAATTGATTTTCATAGGCGCTTATTTTTTGAAAATCATCTTTTTCCTTTTCGAAAAAGCCTTCCTTTTTTTCCGAATTCATATTTATATTCAAAACAAAACCAGAAACAACCAAAAAGGAAAAAACGATAATAAAAATTATCAACCATAAAAAAAGCTGTTCGGAAATAAGAGATACAATTTTTTTAAATTTAATTTCTTTTTTTCTTTCTTCTGGAAGAAGATTGAGATAAATATTTTTCATAACAAACTAAATTAAAAATCAAATTGTTTTTTGATATCAATATTGCGCAGAGATAAACCAATAGCGGTGGAATAACGCAAAGAAGTATCCTTGTCAATAAGTGGCGTTTTTTCCATATTCAAATTAATCCAAGGATTACCCAAAATCACGCTTTGCTTCAATTCTTTGTTTAGATAAGGAATAAGTCCTTTGGATAATGATCCACCGCCACAAAAAATAATTTCATCCACCGAAGAAGAGTAACGCAATCCGCTTAAATAAAAATCAATAGATTTTTTCATCTCAAAAATCAATTCATCCAAAACCGACTTGGTAGCGTAAAAAACAGGATCATACTTAATGAAAGAACCGATTCCATGATTTATTTTTATCTTTTCGGCATCAGCAAAAGAAATTTTGAATTCTTTGGAAATAGCATCTGTTAAAGATCCGGCAGAAATAGAAATGCTGGAAGTAAAACAAGGAACATTGCCCACCGCAAATAAAAAAGTAGTACGTCGACCGCCAAAATCTACTAACATCGTAGTCTTTTTTTCTTTTTTCTCGTCCAAAAGACTGCGCGCTTGAGCAGTAGATTCAATTTCCAAACCAATAACTTCCAATTCGGCCTCATTTGCCACTTCCAAAAATTTATCCACTATATCTCGGGAAACTGCAATCACTAAAACGGTTATTTTGTTCGTCGTAGAAAAATGACTTCCTGTTAAAATTTTCCAATCAAAATATACTTGATCCAAAGTCAAAGGAATATTGGCTTCAATTTCCCATTTAATCGCTTCTTTAATTTCTTCTTTTTTCATTTTGGGAATGTTAATCAAACGCAAAAAAGCTTTGGATTCCGGCAAAGAACAAATTGCGCGCTTGGATTTTATTTTCCGTGGCGTAGCTTTAGCAATCACTTCTTTGATTTTGGAAACCGCGATTTCTTTGTTAATTATCTCTCCATCCACAATCGCGCCAAAAGGAATATCAACAGAAGAAAAACTTCTCACTCTTTGTCTTTTTTCATCTCCTTCCAATTCTACCGCCTTGACGGAAAGATCGCTCAAATCCAAACCAAAAACATCATAAGAAAAACCGAAAATTTTTTTATTCCAAATACTCATTTTTTTATTTTTTACATTTTGTGTTTTATGTTTTGTGTTTCCTTCTCCGCATTTACTAATTGCCGATTACTGATTGCCACCAGTTGCCAATCAATTAAATTTCTTCCCACAAATCCAACGCATATTTAGTGCCAGTCGGAAAATAAGGCGGCGGATAATAAAGCATATTATTATCATACCACAAATTACGGTTGGCATAACCGGTTCCATCTGTATAGCCGAAACCGAACCTTTGATTAGAAACTATAGCGCCATAAATAGAAATAAGAGTTTTATAATTGTTGAAGTAATATTTTCTGCCCACTCTTCCTTTTTGCGCCAAAAACGCCGCGTCTAAATGCAAATCATCTTCGCTGTCGCGAATAATTTCCACATCTTGTTCTGCCACGATGCCAAGAACATCAGTGCCATCATAATTAGTATAATGAATATCGTGTTGAATGAAAACATTGGGCGAGGTGCCAAAAGTTAAATCAGCCGCCGCTACGCTTACTTTCCGACTATTAATCGTTCCTTCTAACCAAACATTATCTTCTACGAAAATCACTCCGTTGTCAGGAATGGGAAAATTCTGCCAAGAACCAGAATAACTAGTAATATTAAAACTGTAAGCGTTATATGAAGACACTGTTCTAATATCAAAAGTATCATCGTTTTTTAAAATGATATGCCGACCTCGTCCGGAATTGTTAAAATAAGTATTTGAGGCTTGCGCCGCTTGTTTCATTAAAGCCAAATCCGCCACCACTCCGTTAAAATCCTGCGGATTAACTGGAAAATCTTTTCCGGCTAAAAAAACATTACTTCCCATAGTAGTATTATATTCATTCGGCCATGAAGTCCAAACGCCCGGCTGGGTTGCGCCCGTGTCCGGATCGACATAAGTCGCGCGAGAACTAGAAACAATATTATGCGCTACTCCGTCAAAGCGAATTCCCCCATTGGAATGAAACGGCCCAAAAATTTCCGTAGTAGAACTCAAACGCATATTATCATTAGCCAAAATCATAAACTCGCTCCAAGAAGGACGGCGAAAACGCACTCGCACCGTTCTTATTAGGGAAGGTTCCTTATATGTCCAACCAGACGATTCTACAATAACAATAGTGGAATAATCTTCTGGTGGAGTAACCGTTATCCGATAACGACCAATACCGGCGCCGTAGGGATCTTTGTATTCCGCCTCATAAGGAGTAGTTACTCCATAAGCACTTCCGCTGTTCCAAAAATCGTTCATTTGTTGCGCCGTTTTACCTTCAACTTCGTGCGCCAAATACCAGCGATAAAAATAAATACCAGCTTCGGCGATTTGCAGGGATTCTTCTTTTCGCGCTTGGTAAGAAGCATATTTAATTTGCGAAACGACATAACCAATTAAAGAGACCAAAATTATGGAAACAGAAAACATTATCACCAACATATAAGGCAGAGCCGAACCATTTTTGTTTTTGCTATAAAAAAATATTTTTTTCATCGGAGTTTATATTTATTAGTCGTATTCATTCAAATTACGAATAGTAGCGTAAGATTGAATGGCGATATTGTCGGGAGCGTGATTGGGATCAATATTCACCTTCAAATTTATTTTCACCATTTTTACTTGCGCCACCAAGATGGGTCCACTCAATAAATTGTTATCAATGTCATAATAGGAAAAAACGGGATCGTCCACTTCATTAACAACCGAAGTAGCCACTGTGAAAACTGATTGGTCGCCGGCGGGATATTGGGGCGGAATATCAGCAGTGGGATCGGTTACTCCGCGATAAAAAGTTTTCTGTGTCTGCGAATAATAATAATGGATTCTTTCCACAGCGGCGTCATCGTCCGCGTTGCCGTAAAAAACCAAATCATTCGCTTCGGCGGAAACAATGGGAAAAGATCCGTTATCCGCTTGGCGCGCGTTGCGAATGGAGTCCACCGCCGCCTGAACTCCCCGCGAAGCCGCCATAGAAGCCTGTCCAGTTTCCAATGTAAAAGAATTTATTTCCCAACTTTTTATAAAAAGCAAAGTGAACCCGGCTATTCCCATCGTAAAAATACCGATCGCAATTATCATTTCAATAATAGTTATTCCGGAAAATTTTTTAATTGTTTTTCTTTTTAAATTCATAAACACCAAAATCAAAATATAAAAATTAAACACTGTTTAAAGAAACATTCATTTCCGTTAAATTGTTAATATTTATTATTTCGCTGTGATTGTTAAATCCAGAAGCGGAAACTTCCAGTTGATATTGTTCGTTTAATAAAGGTTGGGTTGTGGTAACCGGAAAATAAACTTGTCCAAATTCATCGGTAGTCGAAGTCGCATCGTAAGACAAATCCGCCTTAAAAAGTCTTACATTCGCTCCCGTTATCGGACTGCTGTCGGAAGAATTCTTAACCCTCACCCAACAAGAAGGAATATTTCTAGGAAGAAAAATCGCCTTCACTCCTAAACTCGCTCCGGCTGACAACACAAATTTATTAATTTCCAAACCATCATTGGGAACAACTTTAAATAAAGCATAATTAAGATCGGTAGAAGGATTAGTAGTAAAAGTATAATTTCCCGGACTTATATTTTCTATATTCTTTTCTCCGTTAGCATCAGAAGTGGAACTTTGATCATAATTGGAAACTGGATCTCCACTTATAGGATCCGTTCCCAAAATTCTTCCTCCTTCCAAACTGAAATCTAAATTACCTATGGGTTGGTCGAAAGGATCCGCGGTAGTTATTTTAATATCCGAAAGCAAATTCATTATAAAACTTTTGACCATTAGACTTCCTTCCGCGATAGAAAAATTTTCATCAATCGGAGGATTATAAGGACCAGAGGGAAACGCGGGATAAGTGGTTACGTTTTCGTAGTTGCTCTTGCTTAAAGTTATCTGATATTCTCCAGTGGAAGGAGCGCCGGGAATAAGTAAATTTCCAGAAGCATCAGTTGTTGAATTAAAATCCACTCCCGCCGCGCTATTGACAATGTGAACATTAACGGATGATACTCCTTGTCCTTCCGAATTCATCACATTTAAAGAAAGCGTTCCTCCTCCGGCTGTAGTTTCAACACCTGACGGAACAAAAAAAGAAGTCAAAAAAACCTCTTGGTTGGCCGTTTCTTCTCCCCATTTAACAGTTATTCTTACCACTTTATAATCAGCGGGAATAATATCGGAAGGGCTACCGCCTTGCGTGCCGTCAAAATCATCATCGCGATATCTTATATCAGTTAAGATGTGAAAATTTCTTCCGTTAACTGTTTCATGTTCATCCGGATCAATCGGACCATTGGGAATTCCACCTGTTATTCCCACATTTTCATACGAAAGATTACGGATTATTTCCATTTTCTGGTTAGCCAGCGAAATAGCCGCTAGACGGTTTTTTGACTCAATAATATGACGCGAACCGATGCTAAAAGTAGAATAAAAAGAAACTAAAACAACCGAAAAAATAAATAATACTACCAAAGATTCAATAAAAGTAAACGCTTTTTTTATCTTTATTTTTTTCATTTTATTTATTTAAACATTACTTGATATTTTCCAAAACGCTATACATTGGTTGCAACATAGCGACAGCAAAAAAACCCACCGATCCTCCAATCAAAAGCATTAAAATTGGTTCAATAATAGAAGAAAGGTTTTTGGTTATTTGATTAACTTCTTCTTCATAAAACTCCGCCAATTTCAAAAGCACTGCTTCCGTCTTCCCAGTTTCCTCGCCCACTTCCAACATTTGAGAAACAATAATTGGAAAAACAGTTCTTTTACTGGCAAAAATCTTGCTTAATTCCGTTCCCTTTTTTACTTCCGCGATACTATCCTTGATAGCTTTTTTGTAATAATAATTGGTAAGCGTGTTAGAAACAATTTCTAGCGCCTCAATTACGGAAACGCCACTTTTCAATAAAGAGCTGTAAACACGAGCAAAACGAGCGCAATTAACTTTAATTACTAAATTTTTAACGGATGGAAAAACTAATAAAAGATAACTTATCGTTTTTTTGCCTATTGTTGTTTGTAAAAAAAGACGCAAAAAAATTCCACCAAATATGAAAAAAACCACTACCGCCCAGCTGTTTTTTTTCAGCAAATCGCTAATACCGATAACGAATTTAGTGGTCGCCGGCAATTGAACGTCCATATCGTTAAAAACTCCAGTAATTTTAGGCAAAATGTAAGTAAGCATCAAAATTCCGATTCCAATCATCGCCACGATAATCACTGCCGGATAAATTAGCGCCCCTTTAACTTTGCGCGTTAAATCATTTTCTTTTTCTATTTGCTCCGCCAAAATATTCAAAACCTCTTCCAAATTACCACCTGTTTCTCCTACTCGCACCATATTGACAAAGAGATCGCTAAAAATCAGCGGGTAACCAGCCAAAGTTTCACTAAATGCTTTTCCTTCTTGCAATCCTTTATAAATTTCTCCCAAAATTTTTTTAAATTTCTTATTTTGGGTTTGTTCTTCCAGATTATGAATCGCTTGAGAAACAGTTACGCCCGAAGCAACCATTATACTCAAATTACGAGCAAAAATCATTTTTTCTTTTAAGGATACGCCGCTAAAAAAACGATCTAATATTTTGATATCAATTTCGTTTTTCTTTTCTTCCCATTGTTTTATAGAAGTAATTAGAAATCCTTGCTGACGTAACTCTTCTACCGCCAACTTTTCTTCTTTGGCTTCAATTTCTCCGCCTTTGGTTTCTCCGGATTGATTTCTAACCGTGTAAATAAATTTTGGCATAATTGTTATTTCTTAGTAACGCGTAAAATTTCTTCTATGGAAGTAATTCCGGCGACCGCTTTTTTAAATCCGTCTTCCACCATCGTTATCATTCCATTTTCTCGAGCTTTTTTTTCAATACTTTCCGCTGATGCTCTTTGAGAAACTAATTTTTCAATATCCGCGTCGTTTTCTAACACTTCATAAATTCCCACTCGTCCTTTATAACCTTCGCCGGAACATTTTTCACATCCTTTTGGTTTATAAAATTTAATTTTGTCCCAACTATTTTTTCCATTCATTTTATCTTTGATTTCTTCGTCTTTTTTTAAAAATTCCAAAATTTCTTCCATATCAAAATTATCGCGTAGAGTTTTTAATTCTTTTTCTCCCAATGTGTATTCTTGTTTACAATCAGGACAAAGCCGACGTACTAAACGTTGAGCAATAATCACATTCACGGTAGATGCCACCAAAAAAGGCTCAGCGCCCATATCCAAAAGGCGTGGCAAGGTTCCGGCAGCGCTATTGGTATGTAAAGTTGACAAGACTAAATGTCCAGTCATTGCCGCGTGAATAGCGATTTCCATCGTTTCATTGTCGCGAATTTCCCCTACCATAATAATATCCGGATCTTGGCGTAAAAGCGCCCTTAAACCGACGGCAAAAGTCATTCCGATTTTGGTATTAATTTGCGTTTGATTGATGCGTGGCATTCGATATTCCACTGGGTCTTCTACGGTGCTAATATTAACTTCCGGCGTATTGAGAATATCCATAATGGTGTAAAGAGTAGTAGTTTTTCCCGATCCAGTCGGTCCAGTAACTAAAATCATTCCGTTTGGCTTTTTTATTTCTCGATGCACAATTTCCAGCGCGCGGCCGGAAAGACCCATTTTTTCTAAAGTTAAACCTTTGGATGATTCATCTAGAAGTCTCATTACAATTTTTTCCCCGTCAAAAACTGGCAAGATGCTTACGCGAAAAGAAATTTTCTGGCCTTCTTTTTCAATTTTAAAGCGACCATCTTGCGGTAGTCGATGTTCATCCAATTTTAAATTGGATAAAACTTTTATTCTAGCTACGATGCCGCTTAGTATTTGCTTGGGCAAAGTCATCGCGTCATGCAAAATTCCGTCGATGCGATAACGAACACGCACTTCTTTTTCATCTGGTTCAATATGAATATCACTGGCAAATTGTAAAATAGCGTGTTTTAAAAGAGTATCTACAATTCTAATTATAGGCAGACCTTTAGCCACCGTTTCCAAGTCCTCTCCGTCTGTTTTTTCACCTTCTTCCTCTACCAAAGTGAGTGTTTGAGCATTTTTATCAATAATATCTCCAAATTCACTTTTGAGACTTTTTTCATACTGCTTAAGAATTTTCTGAATGCTTTCCTGCGTCGTCAAACAAGGAATTATTTTTAATCCGGTCTTCTTTTTAATGAAATCAATAGTTTGTAAATCTTCCGGATTAAGCATCGCTACGTTTAGTTCTCTGCCTATTTTTTTAAAAGCAATAATATTGTATTTTTTAGCAATCGGTTCGGGAATCATTTGCAAAATCCTGGAATCAATTACTTCTTTGTCTAAATTAACAAAAGGGATACCGAGAATATACGCGTAAAGTTTACGCAATTCGTCTTCTTTAATTAATTTTTTTTCCAAAAGTAAATCTCCCAGACTTATTTTCTTTGTCTGCGCTTGCGCTAAAGATTCTTCTACAATTTCCTTAGAAACAATTCCGGAATCAATTATAAAATTGTAAAGCTGTTCATTAGAAACTTTCATTTTTATTTTTGTTACTTTTTGTTTTCTCCAAAAAAATCAATTTAACGCTTCCTTTATTTTAGCCGCCACTTCTTTTAAAGAATAATCTGATTTTACTAAATAAGTAACCGCTCCTAATTTGACCGCTTTTTCTACATCATTTAAACTACCCAAATTAGTTAAAAGAATCACTGGCGTTTTTTTTAAACTTTCTTCTTTTTTAATTTCTTCCAAAACTTCATACCCGTTTTTTCGCGGTAAAATTATATCTAAAACTATCAAATCGGGTTTTTCTTTTTGAGCTTTTTCCAATCCAGACAATCCATCAATGGCGGAAATTACTTGAAACCCTTCTTCTGAAAGAAAATCTCCCAGAGTTTTAAAAATAATCGGATCGTCATCAATTATTAATATTTTTTTACTTTTCATTTTTTTATATCTATCTATTTATTTGTTGTAAAAACAAACAAGCAGATAAAAAGAATTAAAAAAAAATTATCTTTTCTTTTTTTCCTCTATGGGAAGCCAAAAACAAAATTCCGATCCCACTCCTTCAATGGATTTAAACTGAATTTCTCCGCCTGATTTTTCCACGATGTTTTTAGTAATATACAAACCCAGTCCTGTCCCGCGAGAAAATAATTTTTCTGTATTAGTCCCGCGAAAAAATTTTTCAAAAACCCGTTTTTGCTGATCGGAAGGAATGCCAATACCATTGTCTTTAACGCAAATTTTTATTTTATCGTCTTTTTTTTCCGCTTCTACATTTATCATTCCTTCATTAGATGTATATTGAATGGCGTTGGAAATTAAATTATCCAACACCACTTTGATCCTTTTTTTATCCGCCATTACCAAAGGAACTTTGTTTTTTCTCTTAAAAGAAAAAGAAATTTTTTTGGCTTTCAGCAAAGACAAATTGTTTTTTTCTATTTCTTCGATAATTCCCTCCAAATCAGCCTTATCTTTATTCAAAAAAAGCTCTCCACTATCAATACGCGCCGCATCCAATAAATCGCTTACTAATTGTTCCATTTTTAAACTTAATTCTTCTATATCTTTTAATATGCTTATTTGTTCTTTATTTAAACCATTTCTTCTTTTACTTAAAAGAAATTCCAAACTCCATTTTAATCCCGCTAAAGGAGTTTTTAATTGATGAGAAGCCAAAGAAATAAATTCTGATTTGGTTTTGTTGGCTTGAGCGAAAATTTCCACGCTTTTAATAATAAATCCGCCTACAATAAGCATAATTATTACAACTAGTACTTCACTAATAATTAAAACAAAGGGAGAATCATAATGAAAAGAAACAAAATATACCACCGCCATTGCCACCATAATCGCCAAACCCATACAAATAAATAAAAAACTAGGAGTTTGCCAAACCTCCACGCCTAAATTATAAGCTTGTTTTTTTAAATTAAAATCATCATAAATATGACGAGTAATTTTTTGATATAATTTTATTTTTAGTTTCATTTATTTTAATTTAAAACATTTTATTTATTATAACACAAAAATAAAAAACAAGAAACGAATTAGTCCGTTTCTTGTTTTGCTTTATTATAATTTTATTTTCACATCTAATAACTAACGCGCGATTACATCATCCCTTGCATTCCCGTTGGCATTTCATCAGAAGATTTTTTTTCTTCCGGTTTTTCCGCTATTGCCGCTTGGGTAGTCAACAACATCGCCGCTACCGAAACTGCGTTTTCCAGCGCGGTGCGAGTTACTTTTAAAGGATCAATAATTCCAGATTTAATCATATCTTCTTCAAAAACATCTGTTTGCGCGTTGTAGCCAAAATTAATTTCTTTTCTTTCTTTAACTTCATTCAAAACCACAGCCGCTTCCCGTTTACCCGCGTTGGTAGCAATTTGTCGAAGCGGTTCATTTAACGCTTTTAATAAAATATCGTAACCCGCTTGATATTCATAGTTGCCGTTGTTTTCTTTTTTGCGATTTTTTTCCAAAACAACAGTCGCTTTGACTAAAGCAGCGCCACCTCCCGCCACGATGCCTTCTTCAACCGCCGCTCGCGTTGCCGCCACCGCGTCATCCATTTTATGTTTCAGATAAGTTTGTTCTGTTTCCGTTACGGCTCCTACTTTAATTACCGCCACTCCGCCAGAAAGCTTGGCCATTCTTTTTTTCATTCTTTCTTTTTCATATTCGCTATCAGATTTATCTATTTGATTTTTTAATTGTTCCACGCGCGCATCAATTTCTTTTTTCTTACCTTTACCGCCTACAATGGTAGTGCTATCTTTGTCGGCAATTACTTTCTGCGCGCTTCCCAACATATTCAATTGAACGCTTTCTAATTTCATTCCCTTTTCTTCGGAGACAAATTGAGCGCCAGTTAAAATAGCGATATCTTGAAGCATTTCTTTCTTGGTATCGCCAAATTCAGGTGCTTTAATCGCCAATACATTCAAAGTTCCGCGTAATTTGTTCACCACCAAAGTCGCCAGCGCTTCTCCTTCTAAATCATCAGCAATTATCACCATTTCTTTTTTTCCGGCTTGAGTTAACTTTTCCAAAATAGGTAAGATTTCGCTAATAGCGGAAATTTTTTTATCCGTCACTAAAATTAAAACATTTTCCATTTCTGCCGTTTGATCCTCAATATTAGTAATCATATATGGAGAAACAAATCCTTTGTCAAAATTCATTCCTTCTACAATTTCTTTGGATAAACCAACGGTCTGCGACTCTTCCACCGTAATTACTCCATCATTACCTACATATTCCATCACTTCCGCGATTAAATTTCCCATTTCTCTTGATTCAGCAGAAATTGTCGCCACTTGAGCGATTTCCGCTCGATTGCTAATTTTCTTGGAATTTTTTTGTAAAATCTCCACAATATCATTTTTAGCGTCTTCCATTCCCTTACGGATTCCAATGGGATTGATTCCAGTTTCCACATACTTTAATCCTTCCCTAATTAAAGCCTGCGTAATAATGGTGGAAGTAGTAGTGCCATCTCCCGCCGCTTCATTGGTTTTATCCGCTACCTCTTTAATAAGTTTAGCGCCAATATTTTCCATTTTGTCTTCAAACTCAATTTCTTTGGCAATAGTTACTCCATCGTTAGTAATGATTGGCGCCCCAAAGGATTTGTCTAAAATAACATTACGTCCTTTCGGACCCAGAGTTACCTTAACAGCGTCCGCCACTTTATCAATTCCCGCTTTAATTTTTTTTCGCGCTTCTTCGTTGTATAAAATTTGTTTAGCCATATTTTTTATTTACGCGATAAACAAAAAATTTAAAAAAAGAAATATTTTTTGTTTATGCGCGTGTTTACTTAATTTTTTTAAAAAAAATTAATATTCTTATTTTCCAATTGCCAATAA
>DYKS01000017.1:0-3048 GCA_020722485.1 Candidatus Elulimicrobium sp.
TATTATTTTTGACGTAAAATTCGCATAAAACGCTGATAAAAATGTAAATTATGTAAAGAAGCTAAACGTGGTCCCAAAGGATCGTTGCTTTTAAACAAATGCCTAAGATAAGATCGACTATATTTACTGCATAATTGGCAATCACAATTTTCATCCACGACATTAAAATCATTTTTGTATTTTTCATTATTTATATTGATAGTAAAATAAAATTTTTTTCCCACTAATAAATCCGAAACAGAAAAATTTTCTGGTTTATCTTTCCAAATAAATAATCGCCCATGCCGACCTTCTCTAGTAGGAATCACGCAATCAAACATATCCCACCCATAAGAAAAACATTTAATTATATCTTCTGGCGTGCCTACTCCCAAAGCAAAACGAAGCGCGTTTTCAGGAATAAAACTAGCAGTTTTTTCTAAAACTTCCGCCATAAAATTTCCTTGTTCGTCTAAATGTCTCGCTCCAAAACCATAACCGTCCCAACCAAAAAACCACTCATTTTTCAAAGACAAACCAATTTTTGTTAATTCTCGCGCGCAATATTCTCGCAAATCTAAATATTTTCCGCCTTGAATCACAGAAAAAATTAAAGGACGATTTTCTTTTGTGATTTTTCTTTTTTTTAATTGTCGCTGATATTCCATCAGACATCTTTTTGCCCATAAAAGAGTGCGTTCCACTGCTTGACGAGTTTTCTCCCAAGAAAAAGAAACTGGTGGCGGATCGTCAAAACACACCATCATATCTACTCCTAAATCAAATTGAATTTGGATAGATTTTTCTGGGGTTAATTTATGAATAGAACCATCAAGCGGAGATTTAAAAATAACTCCTTCGTCCGTAATTTTTCCTCCTTGAGAATTTTTATGTATAAGAGAAAAAACTTGATAACCTCCCGAATCAGATAGAAGCAATCCGTTCCAATTTATAAATTTGCGTAGTCCGCCCGCTTTTTTAATTAGTTCTATTCCCGGATCCAAATAAAGATGATAGGTATTCACTACCAATGTTTCTACTCCCGCAATTTTTAAATCTTCATTAGTTAAAAATTTAACAAAACCTCGGGTCGCGTCCGGCATAAAAAATGGCGTAAAAATAACGCCATTTTTAGTTATTATTTTTCCTTCGCGAAATTCTCCTTTCTTTCTTCTTTTTATTTCAAACATTTTTATTAAAAAATATTAACTACTAATTTGCGATCTACTCTTCCGACATGGAAACAACATTGTAGTTTTGCGCATTTAGTCCGGAATCTTCGGAAAGATAAGAATTTTTTTCTTTAACTTCTAAATAAATTTTTTCTCCGGTAAACAAATCTTGAGCCGAAAGAATAGATTTTTCTAATAATTTAATAGGATTTCCTTTTTGATGCTCTTCGGGGACAACAGAAACTTGAAAAGAAATTTCCCGAACAGGACGAATAATTCCCACTCCGTTATTTAATTTTCCAATTTTCCAAATTATTTGATTGGAACGAGGATTAAATTCAATTTTATCTTCTTCTTTTTCTGGATAAACCATTCCTTTCCATTTTACTCCCGGCGGTAAAAAAGCGGAAACTTCCGTATTTTCTAAATCATTGGAAACATTGGTAATTTTCCAATGAATAGCGTAATCGGTTTCTTTTCCAACTTGGGGCGGAATCGGTCCTTGATTTTTTAAATTAGAATCATTATAAAATCCCAAAACATCTAAAATTACTTTAGAATTTAATTTTAATGTAAGTTTATTGCTAGAAATAATTTTATTGGATGCCAATAATAAAGGAACATCTGGACTATCTATTTCAGCGATGGTCTCCACGATAAAATTCTTTTTGTCCTTATCGGCAATATCTATTTTTTCTTTAACTGGAACAGAAAATCTTATTTCTCCGCTGGCTCCCGGCGCCAAATAAGATAAATTTTTGATATGACTGGCGCGCCAAATAATTGTTTGAGTAGAACTATCATAAGCTCCATCTTCCGGATTTAGACGAGAATAATCTAAAACATTTCCTTTGGGTTCCTTAATTTTCAAAGTTATAATGACATCCCGCAATCCAATTTCTCCTTCATTACGATATATTAAAGAATAATTCAATATCTGCCCTTGATTAATATTTGTCTTTTCATCATCATTTAATTTTTGGAGAATAACCAAAGGAGAGACAATAATTTTAGTAAATCGTTCTTCCTCTCCATAAAAAACTTTTTCCCCTCCTTTATTGGAATACAAAAAAATTTTTATGGCTTTGCCTTCATTGCGTTGACCGTCTAAATTGCCTCTAATTGTTATTTCTCCTTTTTCTCGCGCGATTAAATCTCCTAGTTCCCAAATATTATTTCCTCGATCCGGATAAGACTCGGCGCTAGAAAAAGAAAAACCCTCTGGATATTGCGCTTCCAAAATTAAATCATCAAAAATATATTCTCCGGGATTTTCGTATTCCACTTTGTATTCTACCTCGTTCCCATTTGCCGCATCCAATGGCGCCGAAACATTTAATGTTAAAGGCGATGATTTTATCTCCACACCAACCTGTCCTTGTTTTTCAAAAACAGCGCTCGTGCCTAACGGATGATAACGCAAAACGGCATTTAAATAAACCATATGTTTGCGAGGCGCGTAAAACTTTCCGGAAAAAGCAATCTCTTTCTTCCCTCGCCCTTTTATTTTACCGATCAAAATTTTTACTTTTCTATCGCTTTCCTTCACGAAAAACGAATTGGGATCCGGCACAAAATTTTCTCCGTAATCCAAAAATATTTCCACGTTTTCCAATGTCGCGCGGTTATTGTTTTCGCAAATCAAAACATAGTTTTCCGATTGATTGCTCATTGCTTGACGCGGACCATCTATTGTTATCGCAACCCGACTTTCATCAAAAGCTGATTGTCGCCATTTAACTGCCAATGCAAAAGCAATTCCTAACAAAGCAAAACCCAATAGAGAAAAAGCAACTCTGACTATCAATTTTCTTTTTTCGGAAGACAAACGATTTAGGAAAAAATTCCATTTTTCTTTTTTTTGAAAAATTTTTTCAGAAGAATGATTGGATGCGAA
>DYKS01000017.1:3148-4416 GCA_020722485.1 Candidatus Elulimicrobium sp.
TTTTTGAAAAATTTTTTCAGAAGAATGATTGGATGCGAAAGGATCAAAACTGCTTTCTTCGTGTTTACGCCGCGCCGCCTGAGAATCTTTATCGTATATTTCTTGATTTAAATCTTCCAATGGCATATTTTTGTTTTAGTTTTAGAAATTATTCTTTCTTTATTTTATTCTAGCAAATTATTCTTAAATTATCCAACGTAAAAAGTCTCGAACAACCAGTTCCAAGTTTTCAATTTCTTTATCGCCCACTTTCAATTTCAAAAACGAAGACAATCGGTGATAAGAAAATAACCGAACAAGCTTTATCGTATTAGCGCTTATAGCAATTTTACGAGAAACCGTCATTGAACATCGCGAACAAATCAATCCACCTTTGGGAGAAGAAAAATAATTTCCTTCGGCGGCGATTTTTTCTCCGCAAACAACGCAAGTTTTAGTTTCCAATCGGTATCCTGAAAGAAGCAAAAATTGTATAAGAAAACCGCTTTTTAAAATTTTTATTCGCTTACGCGTTTCTTCCGAAGAAATTTCTTTGACCGCCGCCACTTTTTCCATAGAAAAAAGATATTCCAAAAGCAATTTAAAAATTTCTACGTCTTTTTCTTCATAATCCGTTAAACGATTAAAAATTGCAATGGTTTCAAAAACAGAAGACAAAGTTTCCCAGTTTTTTCGCAAAGCGGGAAAAATATTTTCCGCGATTGCCCCTATAATTCGCCCAGATCCTTTTCCACGCGCCACAAAAATATGCCCAAAATTAAAATTTTCCAAATTTCCCGCTAGTTTAGATTGAGGTCGCCTCACGCCTTGAGCTTTAACGCCGATTTTTCCTTTTTCTAAAGTATAAAAGACATAAAAACGATCCGTTTCTCCTTTATTTCTTTTTTCCAAAATAATAGATGTGTATTTATATTCCATAGTTCAAGATAATATAACATAAGTATAAATCCCTCTTTCTTCTTTGTAAAAATTACAAATTTTAATTTTTTAAACTCTACATTTAAAAATAACGCGCTTTTCTTGTTTTTGTAATATTAATTTTTTATAAATAAAAAAAGCACGAACCAAGATTGAATTCGCGCAAAAAATAAATCACACTCACTTCGCGCCAATTTTGCGCACGAAGTGAAATCCTCTCCTTCTTGCTTCGTCCTCGCAATAAGGACAAACCAAGCGAGGGATGCGTCCACGACGCTCCCAGAGAGAAAGATATTTCTCTAAAAAATATTTTCCGCAAAACGAACATTCATCCACCACTAGTGATGAAT
>DYKS01000017.1:4516-13655 GCA_020722485.1 Candidatus Elulimicrobium sp.
TACCAACAAAAACCTCAAAGAAATCGACAATAGAAAAAGATGAATGCAACATTGAGATCCTCCTTTTTAGAAAGAAAAATAAAATCAAAAGCAAAAACAGCAATAAACATATCACCACATATGCCCATCCCTCTGAAAAAATTTTCTCCCATTCCGGCATAGCCACCATTGCAATATCTAAAAAAAATCCATTGATAAAAAATATGCCAAACAAACGATTAGTCCAATGAATCCAACAACCAACCAGCACCTCCAATTAGCTTTAAAAAAACAATCTACTTTTTTCATTTTCAAAGAACTCCTTTCTTTTTTCTATTTTTTAATTCTTTTTATCCAAATTTTTACTTTTTCTTTATCAATTTCAAATTCTTTTTCCAAATCGTAATCCGAATTATCAGAAGATAAACGCGAGCTAATAGAATCCGCCAAAGTTTCTTTAGCAATCTGATTGCCAAATTTTTCCCAAACATCAGAAACCCCATCAAACCAGATTTTAATTTTATTGTCAACTTCGTAACCGGCTTTTTTCCTCATTTCCTGAATAAACCGAATAATTTCTCGCGCTTGACCTTCAAGTTTCAATTCTTCGCTAATTTCAATTTCTAATCCAATCTTGCCATCTTCACTAACAACAATTTTTCTTTCAATGCCTTCAATTCCTTCCGCAAATTCAATCTTTTTCACATTCACTTCTTCCTTGATAATATCAATAAATTCTTTTTGTAATTTATCATTTGAAATTTCTAACTTAAGCGCGGAGAGCGGTTGTCTTACTTTTATCCTTGCTCGGGCGCGCAATTGCAACCCTTCTGTAATAATTTCCCTAATTTTTCTCATTTGTTCATTTAATTTTTTATCGATCAATTTTTCTTCCGCTGCGGGAAAATTTTCCAAATGCACACTTTTTATTTCATTGCTTATTGATTGTGAACGATAAACTAAATTGCCATAAATTTCCTCCGCCATAAACGGCATAAAGGGAGCTAATACTTTGGAAAATTCTACCAACACATAATACAAAGTCGCGTAAGCTTCGTTTTTATCATCATCGTTTTCGCTTTTCCAAAATCTTTTGCGCGAACGGCGGATATACCAATTAGAAAGATTGTCCGTGAATTTTGGCAAAAGCCGCGCCGCTTTTTGTAATTCGTAATTTTCCATATGTTGATTAAATTCTTTAATTAATGTATGGAGTTCAGAAATAATCCAACGATCCAATAAAATTTTTGGTTTAATCTCAAATCGCAAATCATAAGCCTTAAATTTATCTATATTAGCGTAAAGAACAAAAAAAGAATAAGAATTCCATAACATTCTCATCATTCCTCGCGCTACTTCCGCCACTTCTTTTTCTGAAAAATTCAAATTCTCCGCCACTACTACCGGAGAAGACATCAGATAATATCGCACTGCGTCCGCGCCGTATTTTTCAAACATTTCCATCGGATCGGGATAGTTTTTAAGACGCTTTGACATTTTTTTACCGTCTTCCGCCAGCACGATTCCATTAACAATCACATTTTTAAAAGCTGGTTTTTCTTTGAGTGCGGTAGCGATAATGTGCAAATAATAAAACCAAGCGCGCGTTTGATCCACACCTTCGGCGATAAATTCTGCTGGAAAACTTTTTTCAAATTTTTCTTTATTTTCAAATGGGTAATGCGCTTGAGCGTAAGGCATAGAACCGCTGTCAAACCAAGTATCCAAAACATCCGGCACTCGCCTCATAGTTCCCCCGCATTTTTCACATTTAAAAGTTATTTCATCTACAATGTGTTTATGGAGATCATTTATTTTTTTTCCACTTAAACTTTCCAATTCTTCCACTGATCCAATAACTCTTTTTTCCGCGCACTTATCGCAAACCCAAATTGGAATCACGCTCGCCCAAAACCTTTGACGAGAAATTGACCAATCGCGCGCTCCTTCTAACCATTTGCCAAATCTTCCCTTTTTTATATGTTCAGGCGACCAATTAATTTCCTTCGCTGTTTTCAATGCTTCGCTTTTTATTTTTTCCACCGCGACAAACCAAGAACTTGTCGCGTAATTGATAAGAGGAGTATCGCATCGCCAACAATGCGGATAAGAGTGTTCGAATTTTTCTTTGGCAAATAATAAATTATTTTTCGCCAGATATTTTATAATTTCCACATCCGTAGCTTGTAAATTTCTTGCCGGTTTAACATTTAATCCGCCCACAATTTCTATCGCTTTATCAATAACGCCATCCATTCCTACGTGCTGAATAAAAGGAAGTCTTTTTTCTTTGCCTAACTTCATATCGTCTTCTCCAAAAGCTGGAGCGATATGAACAACCCCAGTTCCTTCTTCGGCGGTTACGAAATCCGCCGAATAAATCATCCAACCCTTTTCTCTATTTTTTAAATTCTTATCTTTATAATAATGTTCAAAAACGGGTTGGTATTTTTTTCCAACTAATTCTTCTCCTTTAAATTCTTCAATAATTTCATATTTATAATCTCTAAAAACTTCTTTCGCTCTATCTTTGGACACAATATATAATTCATCGGGTTCTAATTTTAAATTTTTTTCTGATTGACTGCCTAAAATTTTAAATTTACCATAAATAATTTTTTCGTTTACCGCTAGTGCCGCGTTGGCTATCAAAGTCCACGGCGTCGTCGTCCACGCCAAAACAAAAGTTTTTGGTTCATTAATCAATTTAAATTTAACCGTCGCCGACAAATCTTTCACATCTTTATATCCTTCCGCTACTTCCGATTGAGAAAGTGTAGTTTCGCAACGCGGACAAATATGCATAATGCGATAAGATTTGTAAACTAATCCCTTGTCATAAAGTTCTTTGAAAACCCACCATACGCTTTCCATATAATCGCGATTCATCGTTTGATAGGCGTTTTCCATATCTACCCATCGCCCCAATCGTCGAATAACCTTTTTCCACTCGTTCACATAATCGAGCACTTTGCTCCGACATAATTCATTAAATTTATCCACGCCAATTTTTTCAATATCTTTTTTCGCCTGCGATCCCATCTCTTTTTCCACTATGTTTTCAATAGGCAAACCATGACAATCCCAACCCCACCGACGCTCTACATAATACCCACGCATTGTCCAATAGCGTGGCACCACATCTTTCATTACACTACTGACGATATGCCCATAATGAGGCGTGCCAGTCGCGAAAGGCGGACCGTCATAAAAATTATAAACCGGAGAATCGGCGCGATTCTCTATAGATTTTTCAAATATTTTATTTTCCTCCCAAAACTTCAAAACTTCTTTTTCTTTATCGGAAAAATTTTGTTTCGGATCAACTTTTTTGAATGCCATACAAGATCAAGATTATAAAAAATTATATAAAAATATAAAACCGCAAAAAATTAAATTATATCAATAATTATTTACTTGTTAAAAAATTTAAAAAAATTGACTCAAATGTTCCATAATTTATCTTTTTATAAATAACTTTATATTATTTTCTATTCTCAATCTAAAATTACTAATGTATTTCGCGCAAACTTATTTTTCAAAACTTTTATAAACTTCCAACGTTTCCCGCGCGCATTTCTCCCAACTAAAATTTTTCGCCCTTTCCAAACCCTTGCGACGATATTCTTCGCGCAAGTTTTCGTCTTGAGAAAATTTTAAAAAAGTTTCCGCAATATTTTTCGTATCCAGTGGATTGATAAAATAAGCGGCTTCTCCGGCAATTTCCGGAAGCGAAGAAACATTGGAAACAATCGCCGGGGTTCCAGAAGCAAACGCTTCTAAAACAGTAACGCCGAACCCTTCATAAAGCGACGGCATCACAAAAAATTCAGCATTTTTAAAAAGAGGCTTCAAATCATCACCGATAATATAACCGGTAAAGACAACGTCTTTGACAAGCCCTAAATCACTGGCAATTTGTTTGTATTCCTCCGCCAGCCATCCTCTTTTACCCGCCAACACCAATTGATAATCAAATTTCCCAGATTGCGTAGAGGTTTTGGAATATTGTTTTTTAAATTCGGCGAAAGATTGCAATAGACGCGTAATATTTTTACTTGGCTCCAAAGTTCCCAAGAAAAGAATATATTTTTTACTAATCCCCATTTTCTTCAAAACATTGCTACTTTCGAATTCTTCTTTGGTTTCAAAAAACCGCTCGTCCAGTCCGTTATAAATAACTTTTATTTTTTCTTCGCCGCCGCCAAAAATTTCAATTAAATCTTTCTTTACTGTTTCCGAGACAGCGATGATTTTATCAACTTTTCTAAACATTAAACTATAATTCGTTTTCTCTTTCGCTTTTTTTATTTTCGAAAAACATTCTGGAATTTTATAAATCGATAAATCATTAAAAGTCATCACCGTTTTACCGCGATACACGGAAGGAATACGACTTAATGGAGAAGTAGAATGCAAGATATCCAATTTTTCTTTTTGTAAAGTAGCCAAACCTAAAATTTCATTGTAAATTCCAGGCAAATATTTTCCGTAATCAGAGAAAGGATAAAATCGGATTATACTGTTGGGACGAATAAATTTACGCGCGTCTTTTTCTCTAACCCGAAAATCAAAAAACAAAACGTATTGATTTTTCTGATCGTAATCCAGCAAATGTCTTATCAATTGATAAGTATAATGACCGACACCGATAGCGTCTCCTTTTTCTGGATTTAAAATTGTTCGCGCGTCAATTCCTATTTTCATATAAATCAATAATTAAGCAATTAATTACATTTTTTTCGGCGCTTCCACTCCCATTAATTTCAAAACTTCTTCCAATACTATTTTAACAGCATTAACTAGGTTTAGTCTAGCCGCGCTCAATTCCGAATTTTCTTCATTAAGCACTCGACAAGAAGCATAAAAAGAGTGAAATTTATCCGCCAATTTTATGGCATATTGCGGCAACCGATGCGCTTCATAACTTTCGGAGATTTCTTCAACTAGTTCCGGAAACTTATTTAATTCCTTAATTAAACTCAGTTCCTTAGGATGAATAAGCAAATCAAGTTTTAAATCTGAAATTTTTGATTGAGAATTTATTTGAATTCCAGAATTTTTTATTTGGGATTTTACAAGAATGCTATTTATTCTAGCGTGCGCGTATTGAACATAATACACCGGATTTTTTTCGGATCGCTCTTTGGCTAAATTAATATCAAAATTGATATGAGTATTCGGAGAATAAGAAAGAAAGATAAACCGCACCGCGTCTTTGCCTACTTCATTCAATAAGTCATCTAACGCAAAATAAGTGCCCGCTCTTTTAGACATTTTAACTTCCCGTCCGTCTTTGATTATCCGCACAAACTGATTAAGAATGATACCCAATTTATTAGATTGGCCTAAAATTTTTTCCACGAAATTTCTCACCACTTCCGCTTCTTTGTGATGATCAGCGCCTTGAATATTTATTAACTTATCAAAACCTCGCTCCAACTTATTTTTATGATAAGCCAAATCAGTGGCAATATAAGTTTTTTCTCCGTCTTTTTTGACCAATACTCGATCTTTATCGTCGCCAAAACGACTTGACTCATACCACAACGCTCCGCGTTCTTCGTATGTAAATTTTTTTTCTTTTAAAAAACGAATAATTTCATCCACTTTGTTTTGATTATGTAATTCTTTTTTTTCCGAAAACCATCGATCAAAATTAACGCCTAATTTTTCACAAGTCGGTTGGATTAAATTTTTCAAAACTTTTTCCGCCGCTTTCTCGCCCACCGCCCGCGCGCCCTCGTTGGTTATTTTTTCAAAATCAAAATCAATCGCCAATTCATCAATATATTCTCCGCGATACTGCGCTTTTTTATCTTTTAAAATTGAGTGCCCCAACGCTTCAATTTGACCACCATAATCATTTACATAAAATTCTCTTTCCGCTTGCCAGCCAGCTTTTATCAAAACATTTGCTAATGTATCTCCTAATGGACCGCCGCGTCCATTGCCTAAGTGAATCGGACCGGTCGGATTAGCGGAAATAAACTCTAACAAAACTTTCTTTCCTTTTCCTATTTCACTATTTCCAAATTTTTCTTTTTGTTCATTTATAACCGCAACTAAATTTTGCCAATAATCATTGGATAAGTAAAAATTAATATATCCCGGTTTCACTGCCTCAATTTTTTCAAAAACTTTTTTCTTTTCTCCTTTTTTATTTTCAAAAAAAAACATTGAAGACAGCTTTTTATCAGCGATATAAAAATTCAATAACGCGACAATTTTTTCCGCTATTTTCATTGGATTTTTCCCAATTTTTCCAGCCGATATCATCGCAACATTAGAAGAATAATCTCCGAATTTTTCATTTTTAGCATAGTCCACCACAACATCAGACATCTTAAAATCTTCCCACTTTTCTTTTTCTTGAAGCTCGTTTACCGCTTTTTGAATAATTTTTTTGATTTTTTCTTTCATTGTTTAAGTGTTAGATTCCACCGCGTTATTTACAATTCTGAATTCTGTAAGATAAGAATAATTAATTAATTTCTCTATAGAAATTTAATTGTCAATTCCTTTGTGAGGTTTTACATTATTTTAGTAATTCACAAATCTGATTAATTCAATTTTTCTGTGATTTCTGTTTTTAAACTCTGTCTGGTTATGCTACATTTTTATTCTAGTTCTAATTTTCTTTCCGCTAATTTATTATATCCCCAACATTTCTTTTTTGGCAACTAAAAATTCTTTTCTCTTGATACTTCCTTTATGCCGTTTTATACTGAAAATATATCCAAAGTATGAATATTATCGCTATCAATAAAAGGGCGGGATTTGATTACGAACTCGGAGAAAAATTTGAGGCCGGTTTGGTTTTGTCCGGTCAGGAAGTTAAATCAGTCAAGACCGGACATTTAAGTTTAAAAGGCAGTTTCGTAACTATCAAAGGCAATGAATTTTATCTTACGAACGCTCATATTCCTCCTTATCGTCACGCGGGAAAAATAAAAAACTACGATCCTTACCATTCTCGCAAACTTCTTCTCAAAAAATCCGAAATCAAATTTTTAACCGGTAAAGTTCGAGTTCAAGGCTTGACATTAGTGCCTATTCGGGTATATATTAAGAGACGCTATATTAAATTAGAATTCGCTTTGGGACGCGGAAAAAAGAAGTTTGACAAAAGAGAGCATTTAAAGAAGAAAGAGGCGCGCAGAAAAATAGAAAAAGCGATAAAAAATATTTAACATTCCTGCTCGCGGCACTCCATACAGCGACGCGAGCGGGGCTGTTTAGCTTCGACAAGTTGTTTTTTAAAAAATAAGCAAGTTGACCAATTTACGGTCGTGTCATAAAACCGCTCCGTAAAGATATATAAGTGCAAACTTAGTATCCAAAGCAAAAGACGCGTTCGCGAGAACTTTCGCTTTTGCTCCCGCTTTGGCTTAATTTAAACCAAAGCCATCGGATCATTGATTTCTGGTAAATGAATTCCGGTGCCAATCGCCAGAATAGCTTTTTGTTTTTCTCTTAAGCATCTAGCGAAATTTGAAAGAGATCGGCAGTTAAGATTTTGTTTGATTTCAACTTAACGGCTTAAATTTCGCGCGAGCGAAAAAAATCAAACTAAACTTGTAGAAAATTTTTAAATACCAATTTTGGACATGGGTGCAATTCCCATCAGCTCCACTTTTTTTAAAGCCGAAAATACAAATAATTTTTAATGAGAAGAAGATTTAAACCGAAAAAGAAACAACTCGTGCTACCCCGTTATCGAATTAACGAACAGATCCGCATTGCCAGTGTTTTGGTCATTGACGAAACAGGAAAAAAACTGGGAGAAATGTCCAATTTAAGCGCATTGAATTTAGCGCGTGAAAAAGGACTAGATTTAGTAGAGGTTTCTCCCAATACTCGACCACCCGTATGTAAAATAATTGATTTCGGTAAATTCCAATATTCCCAATCCAAGCAAATTCGTCTGCAAAGCGCCAAAATAAAAAAAATAGAAACCAAGGGTGTGCGTTTAGGATTAAAAACTGACAAACACGATTTAGATTTTAAGAAAAAGCAAACAGAAAAATTTCTCGCCAAAGGACACAAAGTCAAAATAGAAATAATTTTAAAAGGTCGAGAAAAAGCTCATCAAGATTTAGCCAAAGATAATTTAAAAAAATTCATTCAAGGCGTAGAAACTCCGCATAAAATCGAAGAAGATATTAAAAGATTTCCCGGAGGATTTAACGCGATAATTATTCCCGAATAAATTCGCTAACCGATAATCGATAAATTATTTGCCGATCATCGATTACCGATTATTAAATTAAATGCCCAAACAAAAAACCAGAAAATCACTCGTCAAAAAAATAAAAGTCACAAAAAACAAGAAGGTTTTGCGTCGTTATACCAAACAAAATCATTTTAACGCCAAACAAACCGGCGAGTTGAAAAGAAAAAAACGACGCGATCAAAGACTGGCTAAAAGTGACGAAAAAAACGTATTAAAAGCAATCCAATAATATAATTCTAATTGTTTGTCAGTAATGGGTAATTAAATTTGTATAGCTTTTGCTTATTATATGTAAACCTTTTTGGTTACAAATTACCAATTATTAACAAAAAATATATGTCCAGAGTTAAACGCGGAACAGCCGCCTCTAAAAGAAGAAAGAAAGTTTTAAAAATGGCTAAAGGATTTCGCTGGCGCAGAAAATCCAATTATCGCTCCGCCAAAGAAGCGCTCCTGAAAGCGGGTAAATACGCTTACCGTGATCGCAGAACTAAAAAAAGAACTATGCGCCGCTTATGGATTAAACGTTTGGGTAACGCTTTGAGAAATTTCGACCTAAACTATAACGCTTTTATCAAACTTCAAAAAGAAAAGCAGGTGGAATTGGATAGAAAAACGCTTTCCTTTTTAGCAATAGAAAATCCGGCAGTTTTTCAAAAGTTTATAGAAGAAATAAAAAAGTAAAAAACTTTATAATAGAAATTTTTTCAAATAAAAAACGTTTGTGTGAAAATCGCAAACGTTTTTTATTTGAAACTAAACTTTTCTAATATTTAATCTTGCAATTTTTAACTTTTAACCGTAAGAATTACTAGCGTTGTTTACACTTTTCTCTATTTTATTTCGAAATTTTTGAAGTGTTAGCGGAGAAAATTATTGTCATTTGAGAAAACTTTAAAGCGCGTTTATTATCACTGCGGAATT
>DYKS01000018.1:0-1654 GCA_020722485.1 Candidatus Elulimicrobium sp.
TTTTTTTAACACTCTAAAAATTACCCAATATAAAAAGAAAGTGTGAACAACGCTGACAATTTTTACATACAGGTTTTTAATTTTCATCATTTACTTTTTGCGATTTTTTTTATCTTTGCTATTATAATTATAAATAATAATTATCTAAATTATAAAATGAGAATTTTATTTTTTAATTACGAATATCCGCCTTTGGGAGGCGGAGCCGCCAACGCCACCGCTTACATATTGAAAGAATACTCCCAAAATCTCGATTTGACCGTTGACTTAATCACCACTTCCATAGACAGCGACTACCATTTAGAAAAATTGGGAAATAATATTTTTATTCACCGATTGCCAATTGGTAAAAATAAAAACAATCTTCATTTCCAATCTCAAAAAGATATACTCATCTACACTTGGAAAGCCTTGTTTTTTTCTCGTCAATTAATTCTTAAAAATCAATATGATTTGACCCATTCTTTTTTTACCGTTCCCTGCGGAATGATTTCCCTTATTATTAAATGGCGTTATAAAATCCCCTATTTAGTTTCCTTGCGCGGATCCGATGTGCCCGGCTACAGCGAACGTTTTTCTTTTTTGTATAAAATTATTAAACCGCTAATTAGACTTATCTGGAAAAATTCTCGCGCGGTCATCGCCAATAGCGCCGGTCTCAAAGAGTTAGCTTTAAAAACCAATCCGCGGCAAAAAATCGGCATTATTTATAATGGAGTGGATACTTCCGATTTCACCCCGCGTCCCGCGTCCCGACCCAATGATAAATTTATTATCACTACCGGCGCTTCTCGCCTTACCGCCCGTAAAGGTATTCGCTACGCGATTGAAGCGGTAAAAAAATTATCTTCCGTTTATCCTGAATTACATTTAAAAATAATGGGCGAAGGTAACCAAAAAGAAAATTTAGAAAATTTAGTTAAAAAATTAGAATTAGAAAATAATGTAAAATTTTTAGGACGCATTCCTCGAGAAAAAACTGCCGCTTATTATCAAGAAGCCAGCGTTTTCATTTTGCCATCTTTTAACGAGGGAATGAGCAACGCGCTTTTGGAAGCGTTGGCATCCGGTTTACCGGTTATCGTTACTGACGTCGGCGGAACGCGGGAATTAATAACGGAAGGAAAAAACGGATTTATAGTTCCTTTGCGCGACGCGGACGCAATCGCTAGCGCGCTGAAAAAATTGTTGAAAAACCCCGAACTGCGAGAAAAAATCGGCGCTCAAAATCGCCAAACAGCGGAAAAAATCAGCTGGCGGAAAGTAAGTGAAGAATATATTCAAATTTATAAAAATATCATTCTTCAGCGTCATAAATAAACACACAGCATTTAAAAAATAAATGGAAGATATATTAAAAAGATTTTTAAAATTTAAATTTTAAAAATCCTAACTATTTCAAATTCTCTAAACATCCTAACCTCAATTTAAAAATAATTTCTTCATTTTGCATAAAATTTAAATTTCATTATCATTTCCGCGTTTTTCCTATCATTCCTGTCCCCGTTTTCACGAGGGTAAACTCCGGCGGGAATCCAGTCTTTCTTTATCATCACAAATAGATTCCGGATATTTTCTTCCGCTAACGCTACGGAAAATTCCGCAGTGACAACAAACGCGCTCTAAAATTTTTCGCAGCAGTAAGAGAAAACAA
>DYKS01000018.1:1754-13383 GCA_020722485.1 Candidatus Elulimicrobium sp.
TCCGCAGTGACAACAAACGCGCTCTAAAATTTTTCGCAGCAGTAAGAGAAAACAAATGCGTTTCAAAATTTTTCATAGTGATAATAATTTTGTTAGTGTTTTGGTTTCAATAGAAATTGACTACTGCCAATTACTCATCATTATCCCTAAATCTCTCGTATTGACGATAAAAAAATCACTCGTTTTTTCTTTCGCGTTAAACACAATATAATAATATAGTAATAATGAATAACCTATTACTTTCTTTTTCAAAAATTGCTATAATAACGATAATTAAAAAATAAAAACTTCCGCTTTGCAAAAACCATCGGGAAACCGGGCTTATGGAAACGGAAAAAAATTTATGAAATTCACTCATCTTCATGTTCACAGCCATTACAGTTTATTGGACGGATTGGCGAAAATTGATGATCTAGTCAATCGCGCCCGAGAATTAGGGATGGATTCTTTAGCCTTGACTGATCATGGCGTAATGTATGGAGCGGTAGAATTTTTTATCAAAGCTAAAGAAAAAGGATTGAAACCAATTATTGGTTGTGAGATGTATTTAGCGCCAAACGGATTAAAAAACAAAAATAACACTTCTTTGGATCGCAAACGTTATCATCTTACTCTCTTGGTCCGAAATGAAGAAGGTTACCATAATTTAATTAAATTAGTCTCTATCGCTCATTTAGAAGGTTTTTATTACAAACCTCGTATTGACAAAGAGCTACTTAAAAAACACAGCCAGGGACTTATCGGTATGAGTGGGTGCATTCAAGGAGAAATTCCTCAAACCATAATTGAAGGCAATTATGAAAAAGCTAAAGAAATCGCTCTGGAATATCAAGAAATTTTCGGACCGGGAAATTTCTATATGGAGCTTCAGCATCACCCGAATTACAAAAAACAAAATATCGCCAATCAAGGGATGAAAAAAATTTATCACCAAACCGGCGTGCCGATAGTAGCCACCGGAGATGTTCATTATATTCATCCCGAAGACGCTCAAACTCATGATATTTTGCTATGTATTCAAACTAATCGCAAAGTTCACGAAAAAGACCGCATGAACCTTACCCAGTTCAACCTTTCTATGCGAACACCGGAAGAAATGGAAGAGGCCTTTCGCGATATTCCAGAAGCCATCGCTAACACTCAAAAAATCGTCGCCGCTTGTAATTTTGAATTAAAATTGGGAGAAACTCAATTACCGCGCTTCCCTCTTCCCAAAGGAAAAAGCGACATTGTTTATTTACGCCAATTGGCGGAGGCGGGACTAAAAAAAAGATACGGGACAGACATAACAGACAAACATCGCCAGAGAATGGAATACGAATTGTCTGTTATTGAAAAAACCGGCTTTCCTTCTTATTTTTTAATTGTTCAAGATTTTGTCAACTGGGCAAAAGAACAAGGCATTGTCGTCGGTCCGGGACGCGGTTCAGCCGCCGGCAGTTTTGTTTCTTATTTAATTGGAATTACCAATATTGATCCTGTCAAATACGATTTGCTTTTCGAACGATTTCTCAATCCAGAAAGAATTTCTATGCCGGATATTGATATGGATTTCGCCGATGATCGACGCGACGAAGTTTTGGATTATGTCCGTAAAAAATACGGCGACGATCATGTGGCGCAAATTATTACTTTCGGAACTATGGCCGCTCGCGCGGCTATTCGGGATACGGGACGAGCATTAGGTTATCCCTACGACTACTGCGACAAAACCGCCAAAATGATTCCAATGTTTTATTCTATAGAAAAAACCTTGAAAGATATTCCTGAATTTAAACAATTTTATGAAAGTGACACTGCCGCCCGCCAATTAATAGACAACGCTAAAAAACTGGAAGGAGTGGCGCGCCATGCCTCTATGCATGCCTGCGGAGTAGTGATAACTAAAAATCCGGTTATCACTTATTCTCCTTTGCAAAAAATTACTGGTCACGATAAAGGCGTGGTTACTCAATATTCTTCTTCCACCAAATCCAGTTTCGTAGAAAAAATTGGACTTTTAAAAATGGATTTCTTGGGTTTAAAAAATCTAACTATTATCCAAAACACCCTCAATATCGCAAAAAAAACCAAAGGAGTTTCCTTGAATATTGATGAGATTCCTTTAGACGACAAAAAAACTTACACTCTTTTGCAAAAAGCGCGCACTACCGGAGTTTTTCAATTGGAAAGTTCCGGAATGAAAAGGTATTTAAAACAACTCAAACCTACCACTTTGGAAGATTTAATTGCTATGGTTGCTCTTTATCGTCCCGGGCCTATGGATTGGATTCCCGATTTCATTGCTCGCAAACATAACCGCAAAAAAATTACATATTTACATCCCGATTTAAAACCTATCTTGGAAAAAACTTACGGCGTAGCCGTTTATCAGGAACAAATAATGCAAATCGCCCAACAACTGGCCGGATTTTCTTTGGGTGAAGCGGATGTTTTACGCAAAGCGATGGGCAAAAAAATTCCAGAGTTAATCAAAGAACAACGAATTAAATTCGTCCAAGGAGCGATAAAGAAAAATATTGAGAAAAAAATAGCGGAAAATATTTTCAACTTTATTGAACCATTTGCCGGTTATGGTTTTAACCGCTCTCACGCCGCTTGCTACGCGCTCATTGGTTACCAAACCGCTTATTTGAAAGCGCATTTTCCAGCAGAATTTATGGCAGCGCTCCTCACCTCCAATCAAGATAACGCCGATAAAATCGCCTTGGATGTAGAAGAAGCCCGTTCGATGGGAATTGATGTTCTTCCTCCTAATGTCAATGAAAGTTTTGAAACTTTTACAGTGTTAAAAGACGAAAAAGGAAAAGAAAAAATTCGTTTTGGTCTAAATGCCATTAAAAATGTCGGCCATCCCGTAGCGCTAGAAATCGTGGAAGAAAGAAAAAGAAATGGAAAGTATCAAAATTTAGCCGATTTTTTAGAGAGAATTACTTCCAAAGATCTCAATAAAAAATCGTTGGAAGCTTTGGCTAAAGTAGGCGCGTTAGAAGATTTTGAAGAAAGGAATTCCGTGCTAGAAAACATAGAGACTATTCTAGAATTTTCCAAAAACTCCCAGAAAATGAAAAACTCCAATCAAACTAGTTTGTTTGGAACAATGCCATTGGAGACGCCCACCATCCGATTGCGTCCGTCGTCGCCATCTTCCAAAAAACAAAATCTACACTGGGAAAAGGAACTGCTAGGTTTGTATGTAAGCGACCACCCTCTCTCCGAATACAAAGAATATTTTGAAAAAACAGCTATACCCCTAGCTTCCTTAAATGAAAATAAAGTAAATCAAGAAATTCAAATCGGCGTAGTTATTACCAAAGTCCAAAAAATAATCACTAAAAGAAAACAAACAATGGTTTTTGCCCAATTGGAAGATCATCAAGGAAAAATTGAAGCTTTAGTTTTTCCTAAAATTTTAGAAAGTACCAGCGCGCTTTGGTTAGAAGAAAAAATACTCTTAGTCAGAGGCAAGCTTTCCAACAAGGATGGAACTTTTAAAATCATCGTGGAAGATGCTAAAGAAATAAACGATGTTGAAATAGAAAATTTTCGTCGTATTCTCGCTACCCAACGTAAAAACGGAGTAAAAAATACTGAAAAAAATTTAAACAATTTACCGACACATCCTGCGGAAGAAAAACGAAAAAATTCCCTAGTTATTTCCCTTCCTCCTACCGCTAAACAAAAAGATTTGAAAAAACTAGCCGCGATTTTGAAATCTTGCCAAGTTGGTCAAACCGATGTTTACTTAATTATAAAGGGAAACAAAATGAAGACTTCTTATTCTATCCGCGCGAAAAAAGAAACATTGGAAAAAATTAAAGAAGAAACTGGAAGCAAAATTATTTTTCAATAAAAATTTTTTGCCTTTAGAATTTACACGTTTGATTTATCATTCTACGCTTAATGAAAAATTTACGCATAATGAAAAAGAACACGTAAGTCCTAAATATTTTAAAAACACATATTAAATTTAAATTTACAAAAAGTTTATGTCTCAAGAAAAAAAACAATCCTCAAAAGAAATTCTCCGCCATTCCACCGCGCACATTTTGGCAGCGGCTGTTTTGGAAATGTTTCCGGAAGCCAAATTTGGAATCGGACCAGCCACCGAAGATGGTTTTTATTATGATTTTGATCTGCCTCGCACATTAATTCCTGAAGATTTACCGCTTTTGGAAGAAAAAATGCGCGCCCTTATCAATAATAACTATCCCTTTGAAAAGCGAGAAATTTCCGCCTCTAACGCTGAAGAACATTTCGCAAAAGCCAAACAGCCATACAAGATTGAATTAATTAAAGATATTATTGCTAAAAATTCACTTCATCAACCCACAGACAAAACCCAAAATCTCAAAATTACTCTTTATAAAACAGGAAACTTTGTTGATCTCTGTTCTGGTCCTCATTTAGATTCTTCGGGAGAAATCAACCCAAACGCTTTTAAATTAACTAAAATTTCCGGCGCTTATTGGAAAGGAGACGAAAAAAATAAACAGATGCAACGAATTTACGGCGTGGTTTTTGAAACTGAAAAAGAACTCACTAAATATCTAAAAGCGCAAGAGGAAGCTAAAGAAAGAGATCATCGTAAATTGGGTAAAGAATTAGATCTTTTTCATTTCTCCGATTTAGTTGGTCCCGGACTTCCCTTGTTCACTCCCAAAGGAACAATAATTATTGATGAATTACAAAAACACATTGAAGACATTTGTCGACATTACGGCTTCCAAAAAGTGAAAACCCCTCACTTAGCCAAAATAGATTTATTTAAAATTTCCGGGCACGTCGATAAATTTTCCGATGAACTTTTTCACGTCACTTCCAAGAAAAAACACGAATTTGTGTTAAAACCCGTTCAATGTCCGCACCAAACCCAAATTTACGCTTCTCAGAATCGTTCTTATCGCGATCTGCCAATTAGATATATGGAATCAGAAAAACAATATCGCGCTGAAAAATCTGGCGAAGTCGGAGGATTAAGCCGTGTATACGCGATTACTGTTGAAGATGGCCACTCTTTTTGTCGAATTGACCAAGTAAAAGAAGAGGTTCGGAATATGATCAAAATTATTCAAGATTTTTACGGTTCATTGGGATTATGGGATAAATTCCGGGTTTCTCTTTCTGTTCGCGATTACGCTCATCCGGAAAAATACATCGGAACAAAAGAAGATTGGGATATTTGTGAAAATATGCTCCAAGAAGTTTCAGACGAAATGAATTTAAACGCCCAAAAACGCGAAGGCGAAGCCGCGTTGTATGGACCAAAACTGGATTTTATGTTTCGAGACGCTTTCGGCAAAGAAATTCAAATACCCACCGTTCAAGTGGATTTCGCCACGCCAAAAAGATTTAATTTAATCTATATCAATGAAAAAGGAAAAAAAGAAAATCCAGTAATGGTTCACCGCGCGATTTTAGGTTCTTATGAAAGATTTCTGGCAATGTTAATCGAGCAATTTGCCGGCGCTTTTCCGCTTTGGCTCGCGCCGATTCAAGTTTCTATTTTACCAGTTTCAGAAAAATTCAACGACTACGCCGAAAAAATTAGACAAGAAATTTTTGCCGCGGATGTTCGAGTAGAAATAAACAATCGTGGCGAAACACTTGGCAAAAGAATTAGCGAAGCAGAAAAACAAAAAATTCCTTATATGATTGTAGTCGGAGAAAAAGAAATGAAGGAAAATTCAGTTAACATCCGCCAACGCGAGAAAAAAGAACAACAGACTATGCCACTGAATGAATTTATAAAAAAGATTAAGAAAGAAATTAAAGAAAAAAAATAATTTAGCTTAACGAACGTTTCCGTATATATTATAACTTAGTGATAATTGTATTATAGGGTAAAGTTCGTATAAATAACATACAAGAATTAGTATAATAAAATAATAAGTTCGCATATAAACGAGTTGTGGCGAAATGTCGCGCGCTGAACGCGCGCTCCATTTCTTCGCCACAACGCACAGCTCTGCGATAAAGAATTTAGTTTTGTGAAAATTGAGCGCGCGACACATCGCGCAACAACCGCTATGCAGCTGGCGCCCAAATGTCAAACCCACGAGTAAAAAATTTCAAGATAGCTCTTTTAATAAGATAAAATTTCTGAATAAAACTCAAACTACACTACGCTCTCGCTTCACTTCGTTCCACTTGAATCAGCTAACATAACGCAAGATAATAACATCAAAGCCAATACCAGAAAACACTTTTTGATATATAGCAACCAATAAATTATCTTTTCTTTCTCAATTATTAAAATTTCTTTTCACTATCGCCTATATATTTTATCAGACTATATATTTAGTATCTTTTTGACCTCGGCTACAAGTTGAGTTGGTGTAAAATCAGATTTTACAATAAAACCATTGGCGCCTAACTGCATCACACTGTCACGATCTTCTTTCTGGCTTAAATTGCTAAGCGCAATAATTTTAATGTTCGGATCATATTCACCGCCTCTTAAATTTTTTATCAACTCAAAACCATCCATTTCCGGCATAATTAAATCGGTAATTACAACATTAATTTTTTCTTTTTTCAAAATTTCTAATGTCACCTTGCCATTTTCCGCTATGAATACTTCAAATCCTGAATTGGAAAACTTTGTTTTATAGATTTCCTGAAGCATTGAATCATCTTCAACTATAATTATTTTTTGCATATTGTTTATTTAATTGAATTAAATTAAAAAGTTTTAATCGACAGTTCCAAAATAAATCGCGAACCTTTATTTTTTCCCTACTCTCCGCCCAAATGCGTCCATTATGAGCTTCAACAATAAACTTTCCAACATATAACCCAACCCAACACCATTAACATTGAGTCTTCTTGTGTCTTTGCCTAACTGTTTCTTACATTTTATTATATTCTAAAATTCTTTTCCTGCCACGTCAGCTTAAATATCCCTCTAAATCTCAGTCCTCTAAAACTTATCGCTAGTTTTTTTCTTCCTACTTAATAAAGAAATTAGAATTATCGCTAAAACACAAAAAGAACTAATCAAAGCTAATATGAAAACAAATAAATCAAACCAGACGCAATAAGAAGTATAATAAAATAACGAGGATAAACTTAAAGTGAAAGCAGCGATAATTATCAAAACAGCTTTAATTTTTTCACTTGAATTAACAAGACTTGAGAAATTTTTACTGAAAGTATATACCCATATCATTCCCACCAAAAAACCAACTAAACCAGTGATCCAAGCCGCGAACGGATTGGCGTTCCAATAAATAAAGAAATCAATAATAGGCAGGCGGGAATCATAAATTTGAATTAAAATTACTAATAAACCCAAACTTATGATTAATTTTTGTAATTTTTTTATTTTTTCAGTTTTTAACCCTAAAATAGAAAAAGGAATTCTCAAAATAACAGCAATCATTACAAAAAACACCATGAGAGCAATATTGTATGACCATTGTATAACAATTAAATTGTTTGAAAAAAGAAAAGAGGACAAGAATAGATGATAAATTCCTAAAAGAACAAAGAATATGGAAAAATCCCGAAGGTATTTATTTTTACTCCCCTCCCGTTTATAAGCGTTATATATATATATTCCAGCTCCTATTAAAAAAGCGAATAAAGTATAAATTAAATGCAATAAACTTGAAATCATATTAATACAAACTTTTATTTATTTAAAAATTATTTAAATTGTATTCAATGAATAATTTTATTTTTTAAATTACGAAATACTTGTTGAATTTCCAACAAAACTTATCTCATATTTTTATTATAAAGCTAGAATAACAGAACAAGAGTTTTGTAATTCAAAATAAATAATTTGATCAGCTACGGATTATCTAAAGAATACATTATTTTATAAAATGTGTCTAATATCTAATATTTATATCCCCTCCACAAATTTTTTAATTTTTTGACCTTGAACTTTTTGCCGCTTTTTTTTCTCTTCAAGTTTACTAAAAATCAGCGGAAGTTCCACGATAAACCGCGAGCCCTTGTCTTTGCCTTTCGACTCCGCCCAAATTCTACCTCTATGCGCTTCTATTATTTTTTTTCCTACATACAGACCTAACCCGGCTCCGTTAGCGTCTATTCTGTTTGCATTTTCTCCGCGGGAAAATTTGGAAAATAGCTGAGCCATTTCATCTGAGGAAATTCCCACTCCTGTATCAGAAACAATCACTCTAATCAAATTATCTTCTTGTTCAAAACTAACTTTTATTCCACCCCGATTGGTATATTTAACGGCATTTTCAACCAGATTGGAAATAACTTCCTTGATTTTCGCGCCATCTATTTTAATCTTTGGCAGAAGTCGGGACGGAAAACTAATTTTTAAATAAAGTCCCTTTTCTTCAGCTCTGAGTAAGAGCGAATCTTTAATTTCTTGAACAATATCTTCAATCTGCCAGTAATCAAAGTTATATTGCATCTTTCCCGCTTCGATACGAGAAAGATTTAAAAAATCGTTTACTAAAACAATAAGCCGTTCATTGGAAATAGAAATTTTTTCTAAAACTTCTTTTACTTTTTCGCTAATTTCTCCATAAGTTCCTTCCATGAGCAAAGAGACAAATCCCTTTATCGCGCTTAAAGGAGTGCGCAACTGATGAGAAGTGATAGAAATAAATTCCGATTTGGATTTATCTAATTGTATGAGTCTTTTATTAGCTTTTGCCAGTTTTTTTGCCAGCAGGCGAAACTCTTTCTCGCGCCGGACTTCCAATTTAACGGATCTGACAAGCATATAAGAAAAATATACTACTATTAAAAAAAGTATGATTTTAAGATAAACTTCCTGAATATTTTCGGATGAAAATATTCTAATAAAAAATATAATTAGTATTGCAACAGAAAAAAGCTCTGCAGTTAGCAGATTAACATTTAAGAATTTATATTTAACTATAGAATAACTCATAAATCCAATTAAAATTAAAACGCTATATATTCCTAACCTTGAGTAAAAAATAAAATCATTCGCATTTTTTATGAATATAGGTAAAATAATATTGGTAATAACCATTGAAATGATCACTAATACAATCCCAGTAAAAACTAAACGAGTCTTCTTTTTTTCTAAAACACTTTCTTTTTTATACTTAAGTAAGAGAAATAGCACTCCAAGAAAAACAACAAAGGCTAAGAATGTTAAATAAGCAACGTAAAAATTTCCATAAATAGGATTAACAACATTTGGTAAAAAGTCCACTCCGGCAACAATTTTCTTACTAAATAAAGTTACCATAATAAAAAAAGCTGATACAATAAAAAGAATGAATTTATATAAATTCATTCTTTTTACCTTTATGTACTTTTCAGAAAAATCGACGCAGAAAATAAAAAAGAAATATGCCATTAAAACAGCTGATGCAAAATCCAATCTAACTAATAGAAACTTTGTTTCATTTCCTGATACTTCATCCTGCATATAATTGCTAATTACCCAGATAGCTATAGAAAAAACAAAAAAAACAAAAGCTCTATTTACTTTATTTCTCCCGTTTTGCTTGAAAACAAGAAAACTAAGTCCAAAGATAAATGCTAGGACTATTAAAAATAACATAAAATCCTCGTTGAACATAGGCAGCTTTGCTATTATAAGAAATACCTCTTTAATAAAAATTATAAAGCAAAAAAAGATATTTGACAACTTTAAAAAATAACCTTAAAATAAATAGTTAAGGTGTGGCTTGGAAAATCTTTATCTTAGAAAGAAAAAGGAGTGCAGAAATGAAAGATAAATTAAAAGCTCTTTTAAAGTTATTTAAAAAAAAGAATAAATCTCTAAGGGTAGCAAGTGTAGAAATGCTGTTAAAAAAAGGCTTTTCTGCAGAAAATCTTGCAAGGGAATTTGTTAGAATAAATGAAGAAGTTTGGAGAGAGATAACAAATGAAAAGTACATCTGGACTTTAAAGAAAGTAATTAGCCAGTTTGCAATTTGTCCTCATCTTATATACTGTGTTTTTGAGGACGAAGAAATAGTAGGAACGCTTTCTAGTATATGCCTAACAGAAAATGATTTAAAAAGAAATAAGTCATGGTTAGAAAAAACAGCTGATGGATTCTTAACAACGCATAAAGAAGATGGAAATATAGGATTCGGCGTTGATTTATCAGTTACCAGAAAAGCGTCAAAAAAAGCTTCTGATAGATTAGTTCTAACTGCTATTCTTATCAGCGGAATTGGTAAAGGGATAAAGTCAATATATTTAGGAGCTAGAATTCCCAGCTTCCACAAGCATAGCACTATGAATGTGGAAGAGTATGTTTATGGAAAAAAGAAAAATGGTAAGCCTCTTGATCCGGAATTATACTTCTATCTCAAAAATGGATTTGAAATTGTAGAAATCATTCCTGAATATATGGACGATCCCGATAGTCTTAATTATGGAGTGTTATTAAGGTGGAATAATCCTCTTTATAAAATTACGATAACATTTCCTTTTTTAAAAGCAATAATCCGATTGGTGGGAAAAGCTTTATTTATTAGAACACCAACCAATTTAATAAGCCACTAGTAAATACTAGTGGCTTTTATATATTATTCATTTTTATTATTTTATTAACCGATTTTTAGTGTAGCAAAAACTAAAATAGTTGTTAATATCTCAAGCCCAATTTCTGTCCAAGCTGAATAAAAAAAGTACTTATAGAGTCTTTTCCCTCCGCAAATCAGCAAGTATCCGGGACTTAAAAAAGACACTGCTCTATTAATTATAAATCCCATCCATCCCAATATCCCAATAATCCTAATGGTTGAAACGTCAAATTTGCTGATAATTTGATAGAATTTCCAAAACTCCAGATTTGCTAAATGTTGCATTACATTAATTCCCATGGTCGAAAGAATCATTATAGCGCCGATTGTATAAAGAATTTCAGTTAATGCGACAAGGAATATATAAATTTTGAGTGACACTCCTATTTGCTCTTTCATTTTGCGGCCTTTGGCAACGGCCACTGTACTAATAACTATGCCTAACGCCCACGCCAATACAGTAGCCATGTTAAGAAAAACTTTATGCAGTTCGGAAAGTTCCATCTTTTATTTTGCCCCCTAATATATTTTGCTTTTTTATTTTTCAATGAACTTTATCATATTATTTATTTTAAAAACTTCTTTATCTTATCTTACTGTCTAATATTTTTAAGCAAAATTAAACTTCGGATATCTAGTTCCTCTTTTGATAAAATTTTTTTCCATCTCCACTCGCATTCTTTCAAATGCAAATAGAAATATCTTTTAACATCATTGAATCGCGCTAGTCTCCGTTTTGTAGTTAAAGTTCACTAAAAGCAAACACGGATATTTTTTTAACCGACTTGGTCATAATTCCACTGCCCCAAAAAGTTTCTCCCAGCCAATACCCGAGCTCTGCTTTATGATTATTTTTAATCTTGTGTAATCCAATGCAACCAACAATTTCTCCGCTTATTTCAATGCCAAAAACAATATCTCTTGGTTTTTTCTTCCTTGCTTCATTTAGCATATTCCTGATAAATTTTCTGGCATCGGGTATTTTGTAAGGATGCGGGAAACCGTCAGTCAAAAAAACAGCAATTTTTTTATTATTGCCATATTTAATCAGTGATTCTGCGTCGCTTTTTTCAAGCTGCCGCAAAACTAATTGCTTATTTATTTTTAAACTAGGTTGTTTC
>DYKS01000019.1 GCA_020722485.1 Candidatus Elulimicrobium sp.
CCGGCAAAAATTGTTTGTTGGATATAAAGCGAATAAATTTTTCTTTATCAAAAATTAACGTTTTTTCTACCTCAAAAAAGAAGTGTTGTTTTATCGCTTTGTCGGAAAGCAAAAGTTTAATCAGTGCCGGATCATTCTTGCGCGCCAATTCCTGCGTTTGGTTTTTCAAAAGCACACCGTCTTGCGAAACAAGACGATCGTCTTTTTTTAATAAATCTGTAAGTTGTTCAAATATATTTTTCATGGTTTTATTTTATTAAATCCTCAATTGAAACACTTAATGCTTTGGCTAATTTTGCCATAATAAACACGGACGGTTTTTTAATAACATTACTCTCAATTTTTGTCAGAGTAGTACATTTAACACCGGATTTTTTGGCAAAATCTTCTTGGGATAAGCCCTATTTATTCCGATACTTCTTTATATTTTTCCCAATGTTTATTTCTGTTGCCATAGTTTCACAAATTTAATAGTACGACAGTGATATGTTGTGCTTTCAATATTAAGATAGCAAATTTTCAAAATTCTAACAATGAAAATTTATAGAGTTTCTCATTGTTGCTCGCTTGTCTGCGTGTGACACGCAGACAAGCGCGGGGAAAGTAGGTTGCAATATCTCTTTTGGCAGTGCGTTTCACTTTGAGAAAAACGAAATTCGGTAGTAAAAGCAAAGACAAGACAAACCGAGCAACAAACTGCCCGCAAAATTCGCAATGTCTAACTTGGTCGGAGTGCTGGGAATCGAACCCAGTCAACATGCTCCCAAAGCATGCGTACTACCGGTATACGACACTCCGTTTTTTTAACGTGATAATTTAATTTCTTTTATTTCATCTTTTCCCAATTCTTCATTGACTTTGTTTTTTAAGTCTTCCCGACACAACCATAATTCGCTCGCCCAATTAGAATTAGCGGCTTTGATAAAAATTTTCCCGTTCTTGTAAAAACTCGGTTGCCAACTTCTTTTACCAACGCGACCATATTCTTTCTCTACCACTTTAGAAAAAATAAAGAAAATTGTTTTTTCATCCAATTCTACCGATCCAAATTTTTTCCGTTGTAGAAAATTTTTTATCGCTTTCATAAAAATACCATCCTGATTACATAATCAATTGCTTATCTTAAACAAAATTAAATTTTAAAAATTTTTAACTATAATTATTTAGTTTCGGAAAAAATTTCTTAACTGAAAAAAGAGCCTGCCTGAAAAACCTTCGCTATGCCGGTATCAAATTTCACAAGAAAACCCGTCAGTTTTCAACTAAAATTTGATTCTCCAAAACAAAACGCGGGCTTTTCAGACAGGCTCTAATGGGATTTACTTATCTTTTTTTCTTGCTCTCAGAATTGAAACCGAAATCAAAAAATTATTTAATCGCTTCTTTAAGAGACTTTCCTGCTTTAAATTTAGGAACAGTCATCGCCGCAATTTGAATTCTTTCTCCGGTCTTGGGATTAACTCCTTCGCGAGCCGCTCTTTTAGAAACTTTAAAAGTTCCGAAACCAGTCAAAGTGATTTTGTTCCCCTTGCGCAATTCTTCCGTGATTTTATCGGTCAACGCATCCAATGCCATCGCCGCGTCTTTTTTGGATATTTCCACTTTGGAAACAATGTAATCAATCAAATTATCTTTGTTTATGTTATTCTCCATTTTTTCCACCTCCTTTCAATAACTTCGCCACGATTTTCGCCTCATTTCACAAAGACTAAAAATCGCTCGACAAAATTTTATTCTTTTAACTTTCGCTATTTTACCTCTTTTCCCTCAAATAAAGCAAATGTTTTATCCACAGGCAAACAAAAACTAACGAGCATATTCCACTGAACGAGTTTCTCTTAATACATTAACTTTAATCTCACCCGGATATTTCAAATCTTCTTCAATTTTATCCGCTATTTTTCTAGCCAATTTTAAAGCGCCTAGATCATCCACTTTTTCCGGTTTGACAAAAATCCTGATTTCCCGTCCCGCTTGAATAGCATAAGCTTTGTCCACTTCTTCAAATGATAATGCTACTCCTTCCAATTCTTCCAACCGTTTCAAATAATCTTCTAATTTATCTTTTCTGGCTCCCGGACGACTAGCCGAAATCGCATCTGCCGCAGCCACTAAAAAAGATTCGGGCGTTTCAAAAGGATATTCTTCGTGATGAGATTTAACCGCGTCAATAACTTCTTTGGATATACCAAATTTTTCCAAAATTTTCACTCCGATTTCTACATGTGTGCCTTGAACTTCATGATCCAACGCTTTCCCAATATCGTGTAACAATCCGGCTTTCTTCGCCACCGCCACATTGGCGCCCAACTCAACCGCCAAAGCGCCCGCTAAATGCGCCACTTCTATTGAATGAATTAAAACATTTTGTCCAAAACTAGTGCGATAACGCAATCGTCCCAAAAGATAAACTAATTTTTTGTCCAAACCCACCACGCCAGTATCATAAACAGCCGTTTCGCCCGCTTCTTTGATTTTCTTCTCTATTTCTTTTTTGGCGTAAGCCACCGCGTCTTCAATTCGACTAGGATGAATACGTCCATCTTCAATCAATTTTTCCAAAGCAACACGCGCTATTTCGCGTCGTGTCGGATTAAAACAAGAAATTACCACCACTTCCGGAGTATCATCTACAATAATTTCCACGCCGGTAATTCTTTCTAACGCTTTGATATTACGTCCTTCTCGACCAATAATTCTTCCTTTGATTTCATCGGAAGGAATTGCGACTGTGCTGGTAGTAATTTCCGCCACATGCGAAGACGCGTATTTCTGCACCGCTTGAACAATTAAATCTCGCGACCGTTTCTCAATTTCTTCCATTCCATCTCTTTCTAATTTTTCAATCCGTTTCGAAATATTTTGGCGATTTTCTTCTTCTACTAATTGTAAAAGAATTTTCTTGGCCTGCTCTCTGTTCAATCCGGCAATTTTTTCCAGACGCTCCTGTTCTTTCTCTCGCGTCTGCTCAATCTCTTTTTTAATTTCTTGAATTTCCTTAACTTTTCGACGCAAAGATTCTTTTCTTTCTTCCAGTTCGCTAAATTTTTTCTCTATATTTTCCTCTTTTCTTTCCAAACGATCTTCACTTTTTCTTAAATAATCTTCTCGTTCTTTTTCTTTTTTCTTCGCTTCCTCTAAAATTTCCACGGCCTTATTTTTGGCATCTAAAATTTTTTCTTTAGATTTTCTCTTGGCTTCTTCTAATACTTGAAACGCTTTGTTTTCTGCGACAATTATTTGTTTTTTGGCTAAAAATTGTCGAATAAAATAGCCAAACACGATTCCCGAACCCAACAAAATAAAACTTAGAAACGAAAAAACATTTGTTTCCATAATCTTTCTGTCTTTAACCGACGATCCACAAACCCAAAACAAGACATTTTTATTCACTTTTAACTAAAAAGAAACTAATCGCGTTTTTTTAGTTTTTGAAAACTTGAAAAAAAATCATTCTTCGCCCAAAAAAACGCAGAAAAGTCAAATTGAATAAGGTTTTCCATTCGAAAGACAATCTCATAGGATATCCGGTTAAAGAAAAATTACATATTTAACGCCCGATTTCAGTTGTCTAAAAACAGATTAAAACTAAACCGGACAATGAGTCTCTTAAAAACTCTCATTTATATTATATTTGGAGATAATAATTTTGTCAAAGAAATAAATTGATGATAAAATAGAAAAGTAAACAGATAAAAAATAAAAAATGACAGGACCTCTAGTTTTAATTATTTTAGACGGTTGGGGCATAAGTTTTGAAAGCCAATACAATGTTCTAAGAAAAACAAATCTGCCTACTGTGGAAAAAATGAATAAATTTTATCCTTTGGTTACTTTGCAGGCTTCCGGTATTTCCGTCGGTCTGCTTTGGGGAGAACCAGGAAACAGTGAAGTGGGACATATGACTCTTGGGGCGGGAAGAATTAATTATCAAAATTTGCCACGCATCACGCTTGCTATTCAGAACAAAACTTTTTTCCAAAACGAAGCTTTCATCCAAGCCATAGATAATGCCCAAAAAAATAACGGCGCGTTGCATTTAATGGGACTTTTGGGAGAGGGTTCCGTTCACTCTTACATTGATCATCTCTATGCCCTTTTGGAACTGGCTAAAAAGCATGGAATGAAAAAACTATTCATCCATCTTTTTACCGACGGACGAGATTCTTCACCACAATCGGGAATTAATTTAGTAGAAAAAATAGAAGAAAGATTAAAATTTTCCGGATCTGGACGCATTGCCAGTTTGTGCGGACGCAATTGGGCAATGGATCGCAATAATAATTGGGATCGTATAGAAAAAGCTTATCTAATGCTAACCGAAGGCAAGGGAACTCCGGTAAAAAATTTTTCGAATTACTTCAAAGAAAGTTATGCTAAAGGAGTTTACGATGAATATTTGGAACCGGCAGTAATGATGGAAAAAGAAAAACCATTAGCCACAATTCAAGATGGAGATTCAGTAATTTTTTTCAATTTTCGAGAAGACCGCGCGCGCCAATTAACTAAAGCTTTTTCTTTACCAAGTTTTAATTCTTTTCCTCGCTCTAAAAAATTAAAAATAAAATTTGTAACAATGACAGAATACGAAAAAGACTTGCCTGTCTTAGTCGCTTTTCCTCCGAAAGAAATCAAAAATACACTGGGAGAAGTTTTGAGTCTTAATCATTTGCGACAATTGCGCGTCGCGGAAACGGAAAAATACGCTCACGTTACATATTTTTTTAACGGAGGGAAAGAAGAACCTTTTAGCGGGGAAGATCGCATACTGGTCCCTTCTCCAATCGTTTCCAGTTTTGATCAAGCGCCAGAAATGAGCGCGGCCAAAATAACGGAAAAAGTTTTGGAAGCGTTAGCTTTGGAAAAATATTCTTTCATTTTAATCAATTATGCCAACGCCGATATGGTGGGGCATACCGCCAAAGAAGACGCCTGCGTTAAAGCGGTTATCACCATTGACAAAAATTTATCCATCTTGATTCCAGAAGTTTTAAAGAAAAAAGGATCGTTGCTAATCACCGCCGATCACGGAAATATTGAAGAAATAAAAAATATACAAACAGGAAAACCCAATACCGAGCATACTACTAACCCTGTCCCTCTTTGGTATATTACTCCGGAAAATCATCGCGCGCGAGAAAGAAATCCCGAAGAAATCTTGAAACAAGAAAGTCAAGTAGAAGGAATTTTAAGCGATGTCGCGCCAACTATCTTGGATATTTTAGGAATAAAAAAACCGCAAGAAATGACCGGAGAAAGTTTATTGCCTATTTTGGAACAAATAAAATAAAAGAACAAAAAAACCGACCCCAAAAGGTCGGTTTTTGATTTTTAATTACGAAAAAAAAATTACTTTACAATTCGATCCACAATTCCATATTCCACAGCTTCTTCAGCGCTCATAAAATAATCGCGATCGGTGTCTTTTTCAATACGCGATAATTTTTGTTCTGTATGTTTTGCTAAAATTTTATTCAGTTTCTCGCGAGTTTTCAAAATTTGTCTAGCGTGAATTTCCACATCGGTCGCTTGTCCTTGAGCGCCACCCATCACTTGATGAATCATCACTTCGCCATTGGGTAAAATCATTCTTTTACCTTTTTTCCCCGCCGCTAACAACACCGCCGCTCCAGAAGCCGCCAATCCCACGCAAATGGTTTGCACATCCGGACGAACATACTGTATCGTATCATAAATAGCCAAAGTGGAAGAAACGACTCCGCCGGGAGAATTGATATACATTTTAATATCTTCCTTAGGATTTTGTGATTCCAAAAAAAGCAGTTGGGCAATAATGGCATTAGCCATCGTATCTTCAATCGGAGAACCGATAAAAATAATCCTATCTTTTAAAAGACGAGAATAAATATCATACGCCCGTTCTCCGTAATGTGTTTTTTCTATTACAGTAGGAATTAATATTTGATTTTTAATTTTATCCATAATGATTTTAATTTAATTGATTTAAATTTTTTCTAAAAATTTAAAAACTTCTTCATTGCGCAAACTAGCGCGAACGTATTCATATAATCGCGACAAATCCAGATTTTTTTCCACATCTTGAATATTTTTATAATATTGTAAAGTCTTATTCATTTCTGCTTCAATTTTTTCTTTGGATACTTCTATTTTTTCATCTGTGGCGATTTTTTCCAACGCTAAAGCGGCTTTAATTCTTTTCTCGGCTTGTGGTTTCCAATCCTTTTCTAAATCTTCTCGTTTTTTATTCATTTTTTGCAAGTAATCTTCCAATGTCATTCCCATCGTTTGCACTTGTGCATCAAATTCGCCAATCATTTTCGCGATTTCTTCTTTGATTAAAATATCCGGCAATTCGGTTTGAGTTTTTTTAACTAATTCTTCCGTCCAGTCGGCGCGTTGTTTTTCTTGGAGATTGTATTTTTTTTCTTCAAGTATTCCTTCTTCTAAACTTTTTTTCAAAGCAGTTAAATTTTCAAATTTTCCTAGAGAAACAGCAAAATTGTCATCTATGTTTGGGATTTGCCTTTCTTGAACCAAATTAACTTTCACTTTAAAATCGGCTTTTTTCCCGGCTAAATGTTTAGCGTGATAATCAGCGGGAAAATTCAGAGAAAATTCTTTTTCCTCTCCCGCTTTCATTTCGATTATTTGGTCTTCAAAACCGGGGATGAAAGTTCCGCGTCCTAAAATAAAATTATGTTTGCGCGCGGTTCCATTTTCAATCACTATTCCGTCGCGACTAATTTGAAAATCAATTTCCACATTGTCGCCGGAGCGCGCTTCTCTGTTAACAGTAACCAATTTTACTCGGCTGTTAGCTAATTTTTCCAGTTCTTTTTCAATTTCTTCTGTCTTGACCTCGACTTTTTCTTTTTGAAACCGCTTATTGATTTCCTTCACTGAATCTTTCCATTCATTTAAAATAATTTCCGGTATTACCGCTGTTGTTATTTTATATTCTAAATCGTTGCCTTCCGCCAATTTCAAAATTTCTAATCGTGGCTGACCAATCGCGGCAATTTTTTCTTTTTCCAAAATAGCGGCGTAATTTTTTTGGATAGCTTGAACAGCCGCTTCATTTAAAACCGACTCTTGCCCCATATAATTTTCTACTACCGCGCGCGGAGCTTTACCGGGACGAAATCCCGGCGCTTTAATTTCCGCTGCCAATTTTTTTACTGCCGGCGCGATAAAACCTTGCCATTCCTTCCAAGGAACAAACGTTCTGATTTCCATTTGCGATTTTTCCAATTTTTTAATTTCCATTATGCTGATCTAAAACTTTAAAAACTCGCGCCTTTATTTTTCGCGACAAAAAATCTGCCTGAAAAAACGCGATATTCTAAAGTCATTTAATTATCTATTTTTTATTTCCGAATTTCTTATTATACAATTTTATGCCTTTTTGGATAGCCTGTTTGGCGCGATACAATCCGTCAAAACCTTTAATTTCCACTTTTTTGTTTTCAATCATTTTATAAGTTTCAAAAAAGTGTTTAAATTCTTTGAGCATATGGGGATTGACATCTTTAATATCCAGTGTTTGATCCCAACGAGGATCATTGGCGGGAACCGCGAAGATTTTATCATCTCCTTCTCCGTTATCAATCATTCGCATTACACCGATCGGCCTAGCTTCCACCAAAATACCCGGCAAAAGCGGATAAGTGGACAACAAAATAACATCAAGGGGATCATTGTCTTCCCAAAGAGTACGAGGAATAAATCCGTAATCAAAAGGATAGTCTTGGGAGGTTTTCATTGCTCGATCCAATTTAATAAGACCGGTTTTTTTATCCACTTCATATTTGTTCTTTGAGCCGCGAGGAATTTCCACGATTACATTAATTTTGTCCGGAATTTTTTCTCCCGCCGGCAATTCTTGCCAAAGATTCATAAAAAATATTATTCTCAATCAATTGTCAATAAATGGCAATTGAAAGGAATTTTAAATTACATATTATTTCTTTTCTTTTTCTAAAATTTCAGACGCGGATTGCTCATCTTCAATTTTATTCTTATTATCTTCGTTGATGATTTCTCCTTCATTTTTCATCTCTTTTTCTTCAAGTGTTTTTTCAGAAATATTTTCCGTTTCTTTCTCTTCACTGCCAGATTCGGATTTTTCTTCAATATTTTCTTCTCCTAAAATATCAATTTTCCAACCGGTTAGTTTAGCCGCCAAGCGAACATTTTGACCCCTTTTTCCAATAGCCAAAGACAACTGATCAAAAGGAACTGTTACTTTCGCCGTGCCGGTTTCCGAATTAATTTCTATTAAAATAACTTTTGCTGGACTCAAAGCGGCTTTAATAAATTCTTCTGGATTTTCGCTCCAAGCGATAATATCTATTTTCTCTCCGCCCAATTCATCAATCACTGTTTGCACTCGCGTTCCTTTTTGTCCTACACAGGAACCAATCGGATCCACGCTTTCGTCTTTTGAAAAAACAGCAATCTTACTGCGCGATCCCGGCTCTCGGGAAACCGCTTTAATTTCGACTATACCGGCAAAAATCTCTGGCACCTCCAATTCAAAAAGTTTTTTCAACATTTCAGGATGAGTGCGGCTTAATAAAATACCCGGTCCTTTGATATCGGATTCTACTTTAACCACATAAACTTTCACACGTTGACCGATACGATAATATTCCCCATTAATCTGTTCCGAAGGAAACAAAATTCCTGTTGATTTTCCTAAATCCAAAAAAACATTTTTTCCTTCAATTCTTTGCACCACCGCGCCGATCACTTCTCCTTCTTTTTTCTTGTATTCCGCAAACATTGCTTCCCGCTCCGCCTCTTTGATTCTCTGAATAATCACTTGTTTGGCGGTTTGAGCCGCAATTCGTCCAAATTCGCTATGACTTTCCAATTCCTCCTCAATTGCTTCTCCTAACTGAATATCTTTTTTAATTTTGCGCGCGTCTTTCAGAAGAATGTCTCTTTCCGGATTAAAGCGAGGAATTTTCTTTTCTTCTCCGCTTTTCATTGGCGAATATTCTTCTTTATTTTCTTTTTCTTTATTTTCTTTCTCGTTATGTTCTTTGACCGCAATTTCTTCTTTTTCTTTTTCACTTACAAATTCTCTGGTAGTTTCATCTACCACTTCCTTCACTAAAAAAAAACGAGCAAGGCCTGTTTTTTCATCAAAATCAGCGCGAATGTTTTGACTTCTTTTACCATAATCTTTTTTATAAGCGGCCGCCAAAGCAACTTCCGTAATCTCCATTACTTTTTCCTTGCTAATACCTTTTTCTTCCGCAATCTGAGTCAAAGCGATACCCAATTCTTTAATCCGAATTAAATGTTCATCTTGTTTCTTTACCATAACTTTAAATTTGAAAACTAATAAATAAATTTATACTGAAAAATGAAAATAAGCAATTTACTAACAAAAAAGCTCGCCTCGTTCGCGAACTCATTCCTTCCTTCTCATTCTCTTTACTTTATTTTTCCAGTCTAATATTTATTATCCTCTTTGTCAAGCTGGTGTAATTCCCTACATTCAAACATCGCCGCGATTGTTTTGGCAATGCGGACAGCGGTATAACGATTAGGAATATCGGAAAGAATTTTTAAGCGACGCAAAGAAGCGATATCCAAATCGTTTCGATGAATAATTTTCTCTATCGCGGACAACAATCGACAGCTTAAATTATTATCATCTTCCCACTGTAAAACATCCAACGACTTCCGCCCTTCTTTTAGCAACAGGACGAACTGCTTTTTTTCTTGAATATGAAGTTCTAAAAACATAAATTTCAAACGCGCGTGAATAAAACAAAATTAAAAATATCCTTTGCAACAAGTGGAAGATTTTTTCAAGCAATCGCAATTATCCAAATTCAACTCATAAATATCGCCGGATAAATTGATAATTTTCTTGCCTGCCGCCGCCAACGTGGAAGCGATATAACCACTCCGAGAACCAGTGCGACAAACCAAAATCACTTTTTTTATCCAATCAATTTCATTAAGTCGATCGCCAATTTCCGAAAGTGGAATCAATTTTGAAATTTTTAATTTTAATCAAATTATATTCTTCTGGCTCGCGCACATCTATAATTTCTAGATTATCCTTTTCTTTTTCCAACATTTCTTGGAATTTTTTTGCGTCAATATTTTCAAACATATTTTGTAAAATTTTTGAATATTGTTTAACTTTGTTCATTGACAATGCGTCGATAATAAACATCCACATCGCTAATCCATTTTCGCACACTTTGTTCGCTATGACCAACACAAGAAGAACCGCATTTCCAAACAATCATTTTAGTCGGACTATCTAATTTATTCTCAGATGATAACCTTTTAATTCTGTCACCCACGATTTTTACCGCTTCTTCCGGAGAAGAGAAACAACTGTATCCTTGCGCGCTACCCATACTACCTGTTCCTTTATATCCCCAATAATTATAACAGGTTTTCCCGCCGAGAGAAGGAGAATGTTTTCCCCAATCGCTTTCTTTTTTGGCAATACCGACAATCAGTCCAGCCACTTGCCTATCATAAGCGGCAATCATCCGAGACATTTCCCGCAAAGGATAGTTGCTTGTCAGTATGTAAATTTCTTTTTCCAGTTTTTTATCAAAACGCGTGTTAATATCGGTTTTCTCCCGTACTTTCAGCGCGAGCGGATTTTTTTCCAACCAAAAATTTTCCAACGTTTTTTTCTCTTTCTTCTCCACGCGCGAATCGTCAATCGACGAATTTTCCAACAACGAAACTTCCGCGAAAACAAAATCATTTTTCTTTTCTTGTTTTTCCGGCGCGATCATTTGTGGCGCGTTCGCATTCGTCGGCAACCAAGAGAATGGATGATAAAAATCATCCGCCCATTTTTTCTGCGGCGAAAGTAAACAAGAATAATTTTTCAGCTCCTCTTTTTCTTCCGCTTGGACATTCTTTTGCCCAGAAATTCGCGCGGAAAAAAAACAGCCTGAAAAAATTATCAGGATGACTAAACTATTGATCTTATTTAATTTTAGCGTCTTTTTTAACTTTCGCGCCCTTATCCTGTTTAAACTCAAAGGGTCTTCTTCCATAACAAACAAACTCAATGTTTAATCTTTCCGAGTGTTTCCTCCCCTACAAACGGATTTTTTCATCTTAGCAAAATAACAAAAAAGTGTCAAAGATTGACAAAAAAATAAAATATGGCTCAGTTTTATTTTCAATCTTTTCACCTGCTAAAAAATTTATTTACAATTTACAAGAAATCATAAAATCGTTTAAATGAAAACTTGCAACAAAAAACAAAACCTCAACCAATAGCAAAAATCCAAAACAATTTAGAAATGAAATTGAAATCAATTTCGCCAAATACTACATTACTATATAGTAATGTAGTATTTGCTGTTTTTTGATAAATAAATAAATAAATAAATAAAGTTAATATTTCAATATACCAAAAAAGAAACTTTATGTTTAAGTGTAGTTTTGTCTAAAAATTTTACGTAAAAAATATGCTTTTGATACAATTGAGTAAATTAAAGTATGAAAAAAATAGTTATAGTCAATGATAAAATGCAGACACAATATATATGAGCTTTCGGAAAAGAAGAGGAAAAATTTTGACCATAACTTCAAGCCAGAATTAATTCCAAAAGAAATGTTAGAACTTGGTGTATTTGGCGGAAAATATATAACCGACTACAAAAAAGAATTTCCGCAAGATTGATTCAAGAAAGCCAAATTATGCGCTGAAAAACATAATACAAAACTAAATTTCTTTAAAGTGACAGAAGAATATAAAAAATTTAAAGCTTTTTAAAACAATTCCGACAGCGTTTGGAAAAAAGAAAAGCATACATTACCAACACAACATATCTAGTTACGGCTTTTACGTAAAACCCTGTCCATTTTAAACTTTATAAAACTAAACTCCCAGCCTTTGCAATCTACCCTTATAAATATTCATAACTTTTTCAACAAACCTTTCTAACTCTTCCACTGTTTTTTCAGAAATTTTAAATTCCCTTTTCTTTTGTTTTGCAATTTCAGTATAATCAATTTCAATTCCCATAACTAAATCCGCTTGTAAATCTTTAGGAAATTTTTTATAATTGCCCGTTTTTAAATCAAAGGTTATTATCTCTGTATGCCCATCATCAGTTTCTATTTCAATCCAACCATCTATGCCAAAAATAAAATCTAAGGGGGTGCCTACAGCGGTAAAAAGATCAACTCTCTTTATTTGTATTATAATTCCGTTAAAATCATCTTGAGCAAGCAAACGCGTTTTATCTTTAATTCTTTGTAAAACATTTTTAGCTATTGAAGGCATCAATTCGCGCGGAGGCTGATGTTTTCTGATAAAATCTAAAATAATTTTTTCGGCTTTTTTCTTTTCTATTTTATTCAATCCATAAAGCGGAATTGGCACTTGTTTTCCTTTTATATAATCATAACATCTACCCAAAATAGCTTCTTCGCATAAATTTCCGTCGTCAATTTCTCCGTCTTTATTAATAAACCTTCCATTTTTTACTTTCATTCCTGTTTTTTCCGCCTTCGATTTTAGAAATTGATCATAAGGAATATATTTTACCACCTCTTTT
>DYKS01000020.1 GCA_020722485.1 Candidatus Elulimicrobium sp.
GTAAAACCTCTTTTAACAGCGAATAAACTCTTTTTTATTTTATTCATAAAAACACCTCCTTTCGTTTTTCAAACCTGAAAAACTTTACCGGTAAAGAAAAATTTTTCAAGTTTATTTTATTTTTGTTTTCTATTAAAAAAATCAATCGTCTCAATTATTTTATTATAACAAATTTTTTTTAAACAGCAAACAAAGTTAGAATTAAAATTTATCCACCACACTATAAAGCGGAACAATAACCGCCACAACCAAAATCATTACTCCAATTCCCACGACAGTGATCAACACCGGTTCCAAAAGAGTAGTAAAATTTTTAGTCATATATTCTATCTCTTCATCATAAAATTTTGCCACCAAATCCATCGACTCTTCTAACTTGCCTGTTTCTTCTCCGATTTTTACCATTCGGGCTGCTACTGAAGGAATTTCCGAAGAACGAGCCAGCACTTCGCTTAAAGAACCTCCAGTTTTTACATGATCCACGGAACGCAAAACAATTCCTTTGTAGATATCATTGCCAATCGTGTCGCTAGAAATTTCCAGCGCTTTGACGATAGACACTCCACTGCGCAAAAGCGAAGAAAAATTATTAGCAAAACGACTTATATAAATATAGCGGAAAATTTTACCAAACAAAGGCAAATGGATTTTTACTTGATTCCACTCCCGCTTGCCAACTTCTGTTTGGATATAATAAAAAAATCCAACAATTCCGCCAATAATAACGATAAGCACCGCCCACCAATAACTTTCCATAAATTTTCCAATACCAATAACCAAAGCTGTATACCAAGGAATATCAACACCCAAATCTTCAATAACCTGCGTTAATTTAGGAAAAACAAAACTAATAACGATAAAACTAAAAATAAAAGCGGCGCTAATCACGAAAGCTGGATATTGAATCGCGCCTTTGATCTTAGAATTCAATTGGTAATTTTTTTCAATATTTTTAGCAATATTGCTCAACGCTTCCGGCAAACTTCCGGAAATTTCTCCACTGCGCGTCAAATTTACCACTAAAACAGGAAAGGTTCGCGGATATTTCGCCATCGCTTCGGAAAGAGACATTCCCTCTTTCACGCTTTCCGCTAACTCTCGACTAATAGTTCTTAACGTAATATTTTCCGACTGAATAGCAATCGCGCGCAAAGATTGAAAAATTGGTACGCTAGCGCTAATTAAAATGCTTAACTGACGAAAAAACGCTAGTAAATCCTTTTGATTTACATTTTCCCAAATCATTTGTATTCCCAAAATGGTTTCCAGTCCCTTCTTTTTTTCCACTAAATAAACCGGAATTAATCCCCGCTCCGCCAAAGACTCCGCTGCCTTTTGGCGAGTAACTCCTTTTACCAATCCTCTTTTTATTTCTCCTTGTTCGGTTTTGGCTTTGAATTCAAATTGTGGCATAATTTTAAAAATTCATTTTTTGAATATTAGTCAAACATTCAAAAAATGATTTATGTTTTTAAAATAAAAAAATTACTTATGAACTACTAACTATTGCTAAACTTAAATTTTAGCAAACCTCGCTAGAAAAAATTTTCTCCATTTTAATATTCTCCCAATGCTTTAAAATATTCACGGTTTTTAGCGTAAGACAGAGCGTTTTCCCCTGAAATCAAACCTCTTCTTACTAATTCCATCAATGAACGATCCAAAGAAATCATATTTTCTTTAATACCAGTTTCAATAGCGTTGTCTATTTGATAACTTTTATTTTCACGAATCAAATTTTCAATAGCTTTATTTTTGAACATTATCTCCAAAGCCGGCACCCGATCGCCGCCAATTTTAGGAATCAATCTTTGAGACACTACGCCCAAAAGCACATTGGCCAATTGAACCCGAATTTGACTTTGCTGATTTTGAGGAAAAACATCAATAATACGATCCACAGTTTGAGCGCTATCGTTAGTGTGCAGTGTCGCGAAAATTAAATGTCCTGTTTCCGCCGCCGTAATGGCGGTGCTGATAGTTTTTAAATCGCGCATTTCTCCAATCATCACCACATTAGCATCTTCCCGAAAAACAGCAGTGAGAGCGGCAGAAAAAGTTTTTACATCCCGCCCTACTTCCCGCTGATTGATAATACAACGATCCTGATTATAAATATATTCAATGGGGTCCTCAATTGTAAGAATATGTTTATCTTCATTATGATTGATATAATCAATCAACGCCGCCAAAGTTGTGGATTTTCCGTGCCCAATAGGACCAGTCACTAGCACCAAACCTTGAGAAAAACGAGTAAAATTATATAAAATATTCGGTAAATTTAATTCCTCTAAACTGCGAATATTGCTGGTAATGAAACGCATTGCAATACTGATGTATCCTTTTTGAAAAAAAACATTGCTACGAAAGCGAGCTTTATCTTCAAAACTGTAAGAAAAATCCGCGCTACCATCTTCCATCAATTGTTTTTTATTTTCTTCCGTCATAATCAAATTACTCAAAGCTTCCGTGTCTTCCGGTGTCAAAATTTCTTCTTGAGAAAGAGGAAAAAGCCGACCATCCACCCTGATAGTTGGATAACGACCTACCACCAAATGTAAATCAGAACCATTTTGCTGAGCCACTGTGCGTAAATAACTTTTTATTTTTTGTTCGTAGTGAATTTTATCCATTTTTAATTTTATCGTTTTCACGGAAGAAAAATTAAATCTCCGAGAAACTAAATATTATTATTTTTTCCAGCCAATATTTCTTTCACTTTCTCAATCACTTCAGAAGGACTAAATTGCGATTTAATTAAATAATCGTTAGCGCCTAAAGAAAGCGCTTCGTCAATGTCTTCATTTTGAGAAAGATTACTTAGTATCAAAACGGGTATTTTTTCCCACTCTTCGTTTTCTTTAATTTTTCGTAAAGCTTCTATTCCACTCATATAGGGCATTAAAATATCCAACATTATCAAATCGGGAATCTCTTTTTCTAAATTGATCAGAACTTCTTTTCCGTTTTCCGCCAGAACTGTTTCAAACCCCTCTTGTTTGAGTTTGGTTTGATAAATATCTTGGATAAAATAATCATCTTCCGCCAAAAGAATTTTTTTTCTTTCTTCGCTCATATTTATTTTATATTATTATTTTAATTTTAACTATCTATATACTTTTAATCAACCTTTGTCATCTTCAATGTCTCCGCCCACGCTTAATGTTCCCTCGGTAATACGCATAACTTCTTCCAAAGTGGTTATCCCAGCCAATACTTTCAAAAGACCGTCTTGCTTCATTGTGATTAAATTTCTACGCTCGGCTTCTTTTTTCAAAAATAACTCTCTTCCTTTTTCTTCGGAAATAATATTTTTAAATTTATCGTCTATATCCACCACCTCGCAAATAGCGATTCTGCCCATATAACCGGTGTTGTCACATTTTTCACATCCTTTTCCTTGATAAATTTTATAACCTTTTTTTTCAAACACGCCGTATTTTTCTTTTTCCTCGTCGGAAACATTTGCCAATTCTTCTTTTATTTTTTCCGTTATCGCGCCAGGAATCTTGACTTCGCGTTTACAATGAGGACAAATCCTTCGCACCAAACGTTGCGCCATTAAACATTTCAATGACGAGGAAATAAGGAAGGGTTCCACTCCCATATCCACCAGTCGCGGCACCGCCCCCAAAGCATTATTGGTATGAAGCGTGGAAAAAACCAAATGTCCAGTCAAAGCGGCATGGATCGCCAATTCAGCCGTCTCGGTATCGCGAATCTCTCCTACCATTATAACATTAGGATCTTGACGCAAAATAGAACGCAATCCATTGGCAAAAGTATATCCGATTTCCGGTTTAATCTGGCTTTGATTAATTCCGTCCATAGAATATTCCACCGGGTCTTCCAACGTAACAATATTAATTCCCACATTATTGATAATTTTCAAAAAAGTGTATAAAGAAGTGGATTTTCCCGATCCGGTTGGTCCAGTAATAAGAATAATTCCGTAAGGTTTTTTGATTTTCTCTAAAAGAATTTCTCGATTACTGCCGATAATACCCAACTCATTTAACTGAAAAATTTTATCTTCTTTGTTTAATACCCGCAGCGCTATTTTTTCTCCATTCATTACCGGAAAAGTAGAAACGCGGAAATCTATGCTTTCCAATTTATTTTTTTTAATTTTAAACCGTCCATCTTGCGGTTTTCTTTTTTCATCTATTTTCAAATTGGCCAATATTTTTATATGGGAAATCACCGCTAAACCGACATCACGTGGCAAAAAAAGAGAAGGCCGCAAAATTCCGTCCACTCGATACCGCACCCGATACTTATCGCCATCCGGTTCAATATGAATATCACTGGCATTTCCCTCCAAAGCATAATCAATAATCACTCGTCCCAACTTGCTAACCGGAGCGTCTTGAATTACATCTTCTTCTTCCAAACGGGAAGTTTTCTTTGATTTTATTTCTGAAAAAGTTTTTTCTTTTTCTTCTTCCAAAAAACTGACTACATCTTTTAAAGCTTTATCAGCGCTTTCATATCCTTTCAACAAATCTCGGATTATTTCATCCGAAGCGGAAAAAATTTTTATGTTTATATTTTCTTTTTCCGCCAAAAACTGCAAAGAATTCAAAGCGTTAATATCGTCAGGATTAGACATTGCCACATCAACTACGTTCCCTTTTTTTCTAAAAGTGGCCATACGATACTGACGAGCCATTTCTATCGGTATAATACCAAGAACTTTTTTATCCACATCCGATGGTAAAGAAGAAAGCCGATAATTATTATCGCGGTTGGAAAAAAAAATAGCTTTATTTTTTTGCCCTTCAAATTCCATTGGTTCTTTTATAAATTTACAAATTAGCAAACGGATTGACTGAACCCTGTGTTCCGATTTCTATTGGAGGAACTTTTTCAGTAATTAAACAGCTTTGAATTTTTTCTAATGCGGAAAAATTTAAATCTCCGGAAGCAAAAACCGGATGTTTTAACCCAACAACATAATCGCTTAATCCAACTGGAGAAAGATACCCAAAAGAAACACCGATTTCTCCGGAGATCATAGTTGGATCCTCATTATATTTTCCTAGACGAATATATTTAATTTGATTAAACTTATTGATTATATTAATTTCATTGACATATTTTTTAATCGCTTGATAATCGCCAATAATTTTCACATCGGCTGAAACAAAAACCAATGGATTAGCAAGTGATTTTTTTTCTTCATTAGAAGGATTAGTGTTTTTGTTTTTATCTTCTTCCTCAACAGACGGCAAAACAGCAGTAGCAGTATTCTTATCTTCCTTTATACTCAATTCATTAACAATGACACCGCTATCCACTGCCAAAAAATTCAAATAATTAATCAATTCCTCTTCTTCTTTATCCTTATTACTTTCATTTAAGGCTTGATAAAAATAGGGAAGGAAATTGTCAATTTGTTTCGTTTCCGCAGACGACTCTTCTAACTTTCTGGATAAACTTTGAAAGTTGCTTTCTTTTTGAGACAAACCATTCAGTTCCTCTTCTTTTTGCGCCACCTCTTGACGTAATTTTTTCATATTAGTGTATTCTGGATAAAGAAACCAAATACCTATAATTACAGCTCCTATTAAAGCCAGTGGGAAAAAAAGTAATTTTAAACGCATATTTTTGTTTTAAGATTTTTTTCGTAGCCTTTTTTAAAGCCGAAAAAAATCATTTTAATTATTTTAAAAAATTATTTTAATTTTATTTTGCGCATTGCGGCTGTTCGCCAATATAACTAGAAACTATAGAAAACTTTACTTTTTTATTTCCGTTTTCATCAACTTCTTTAGATGTTTTATCTGATAAATTAATATCCTTAAAATTCTTTGATTTTTTTAAACTTAACATTTGTCTAGCAATAGCGTAAAAATTTCCACTAACCGCGTCCAGCTTAACTATTTTTTTCTCGCAATCCCAATCCAAAGAATTAAGCGCTACTCCTTCCACCATTGCGCCTTCTAATTTTTCAAAAAATTCTTGAGTTTTTTTCTTGTTGTTCAAATTTTCCTCCACTATTTTATTTTTCTCCGAAAAAGCCGCAATTTTTACGGCCATGGAATTACCTCCTCCATCCTCCCCGTAATACTTCATTTTTTCTTCTATTGATTTATTCGTATCGTTTTTTTTCTGCTCCAAATTCTGATTATAAAATTTCAATCCCGCGTAAGCTCCGCCAACTAAAAATAAAATCAGAGCAGCCATCAACGTTCCACCGCCTAAAATTTTGCCTATTCCTAAACCGCTCATTTCAAAATCTTCTTTTTCTTGATTTTGATAAAAATTTATATTGGTCATTTTTTTGTTTTTAATTTATTAATTTATTAATTTATTATTTATTTTATTTTAACATAAAAAAATTTAAACAAACAATAATTACTTCCTTTGATATTCTTCCACTCCTCGCAACGCTAATCCCACCGCCACCGCGAAACTTGGACCAATTTCTTTGATATAAGGAGAAAGCGATTCATCATACTGAATTCCAGAAAAAGGATCTACCACTTCCACTCGCAAGCCCAGCGAATTAGATAAAAAACGATCCAAACCTTTCATTTTAATTCCACCACCCGAAAGAATAATACTATTAATAGAGGCGCCCGCGTTCTTGGCTTTAAAAATATTTATCATTCTTTTTACTTCTTCAATAATCATTTCCAAAGTAGGTATTACTATCAGCGATTCGCTACTAAGAAAAAAATCGCCTTTCTGTTTTTTCATACTCTCCGCTTTGGTTTTAGAAATTTTCATTCCTTCGGCAATAGCGGAAGTAATTTCATAACCACCCGTATTCAAACTGCGACTAGCTTTGATCACCCCTTTCTGAACCAAAATAACATTCACCAGACGAGAACCAATATCCACGATAATAAAAGTTCCCAAGTCATTTTTTACAAGCGAACGCGCCAAAGAAAAATTTTCCAATTCCATCGCTTCCACTTCTAACCCTAAATTTTTCACGATGTTTTCCATTTTAAAAACTTCTTGTTTGGGAACCGCCGCCAATAAAATCTCCATCGTATTTTTCGCTTTTTTTTGTTCATCATTTTTTAAATTAATATCCTCTAAAATATCGCTTTCCAATGGCTGACGAAAAACTACATCCCAACTGATAAAAACTTCATCCAATGAAGAAGGAATGTATTTCACCGCCTCAAATTTAACACTCTCTTCTAAATCTTCGTCTTTTACATTCGGCATATCCACCAACGCCAAAAGACCGTTATAACCGGCGATAGAAACATAAACGGATTTGGATTTGGGATGCATTTTTTTAAGTAATTTTTCCGTGATATCTCTAATCTCATTTTTAGCGGAAAAAAAACGCGCCGAATCGGATTGTTGAAGTTGGAATCCGCTTACATCCGCCCAACCATAATTAACAAGAAAACACCTTCCTCCCCGATAAGAAAGTTCCACAATTTTAATGGATGAAGTGCCAATATCTAATCCTAAAAAATTATTTTGTTTTAATTTTTTAAACCAATTTTTAAACATTGATTCTTTTTGTTTTTGTTTAATCGGTTAAAATACTGAAAAAAAAATTAAAGAATTTTAAAATGTAAAGAAATAATAAGTGTTAATAAATTTTACAATTATATTAAACTAATATTTATTTAATATTCATTATACTAAAAAATTCAAAAACAAGCAAATTTCAAAAACTAAAAATTTATTCGTCTTGCGTTTTATTTTATTGTAGTATATCATAAATTTGAAAACAAAAAAACAGGCGCGAATTTCAGGGGGATAATATTTTTGGAATTCGCCGCCTACAAAAACAAAATGAACACAAAAAATCAAAACGAAAAAGATTTAAACGAACAAGAAAAAATTCAAAAAATAGAATCTTTAAGAGAAATGATTGTTAACGCCGAAAAAACCATTCACGGCGCTAAGTCGCTTCTTCTCCAATTAGAGGGTAAGAAAAAAACCGGACGCAAAAGAAAAATTGCAAAAGAAGAAACGGATGGTCGCGTCATTCAAGGCACGTTTGACGGAGAAGCAATGACAGGCGTGGATGGCAAACAATATCCCGTTCCATCCAATTACGCATCCAAATCCAAATTGGTTGAAGGAGATATGCTTAAGCTTACTATTACTCCAGAAGGATCTTTTATTTACAAACAAATCGGTCCGGTAGAAAGAAAAAATTTAATCGGCATCGCCACCCAAGATAAAAACGGCAATTTTTACATCGTTTCTGAAGGCAAGCCGTATAAAATCCTTTTGGCTTCAGTCACTTATTTCAAAATTGATCCGGGAGACGAAGTAGCAATCACCGTTCCGCGCGATATGGAAAGTTCTTGGGCAGCGATAGAAAATGTCATGCAGAAATCCAAAGAAATAGATTGGGATAATTCAGAAACAGAAAAGGAAATAGCAGAAATACAAGATGAGGATGAAAAAGAAGAAAAAGATGATGAAGAAGAAGATAAATTCACCGAAACGATTATGTCGAAAACAGATACCGATCACAAACCAGAAAAAGAATCAGCTAGCAATTCTCTCTTGGATGAATGGGAATCAGATATTCGGGAAATTGAAAAAGAACTGAAAAAAGAAGAAAAATCTTAACATAAATTTAAATTTAAGAATGACTAGTGTTGTTTACACTTTTCTGCTTTTAAAAAGATTGTAATTTACCTGCATTGAAAAAGAAAGACTGGATTTTCGCCGGAGTTTACCCTCGTGAAAACGGGGGCGGGAATAACAGGAAAAGCGGGAATGATGAATAGTAGAAATAATAAGCTAAAAATGTAAAGAACGCGATGAAATCTAATAACTACTTAAATATTTAAATCAAACAAAAACAAAATTTATGGACGAACGTTTAATCGTGAAAGTTTCTCAAAAAGATTATTTAAAAGGAACAATCATCGGATTTTTAATCGGATTGTTGCTTATGCCAGTTTTGAAAGCGGCCCAGCCGGTTCTTTATGAACAATTAAAGTTGATTCTTGTTCCTTTCTTTACCGTGGGCGCGCCGCTGGGATTGTTTATTGCTTACGAAATTTCCCGCAAAATTCCTTTGGTTTGGCAGATTGCCAAATTTGCCTTGATTGGAGTTTTGAATACTTTGGTTGATTTGGGAGTTTTGTCCTTGCTTATTTTTCTTTTTCGCGCGCTTCTGGACATAAATCCCGAAGCAAAAATCGCGCTCGTTTTCGGTTTGAGTCTCACTTGCTACTCTTTTTATAAAGCAACCTCTTTCATAATCGCCAACGTTAATAGTTATGTTTGGAATAAATATTGGACATTTAAACAGAATGAAAACAAAAAAACATTTAAAGAATTTTTACAATTTTTCATAGTCAGTCTGATTGGTTTCGTCATCAATGTCTTTTCCGCTTCTTATGTTTTCAACTATATCTCCGCTCCGATTGGCTTAAATAGCGATCAATGGGGATTAATTGGCGCCATTGTCGGATCTATCGCTGGCTTGACTTGGAATTTTATTGGTTATAAATTCATCGTCTTCAAAAAATAACTGGCAAAAATTGAAAAGAAATAACTATTAACAGCCAAAGCTCCTCCTTTTCAAGGAGCTTTGTTTTTGTTAAGATATTTTTATAACACATTTATTATTTTGAATAAAAAAATTTTAATTTTTTATGTCAAAAATTTTTTATCAAAAATACCGACCGGAAAAATTTTCCGACATTATCGGACAAAAGCATATCGTTAGAACACTTGTAAATTCTATAAAAAATGAACGGCTGGCTCATGCTTATTTATTTTCCGGACCGCGCGGAACCGGCAAAACAACAATGGCGCGCGTTTTTGCCCGCGCCGTCAATTGTCTTAATCGGGATAAAAAAACAGCCGATCCTTGTTGTCGTTGTCCGATTTGTCAAGGAATCAGCGAAGGCAAAATGTTAGATGTTATTGAAATAGATGCCGCGTCCCATACTGGAGTGGACAACATTCGCGAACTGCGTGAAACTGTTCAATTTCATCCGTTTCAAGCCAAATATAAAATTTACATTATTGATGAAGCGCATATGCTTTCCACTGGCGCTTTTAACGCGCTGTTGAAAACTTTGGAAGAACCGCCCGCTTATGTCATTTTTATCTTGGCTACCACTGAAATTCACAAAATTCCGGAAACAATTCTTTCTCGTTGCCAACGTTTTGACTTCACAAGAATTCCTCTGAAAAATATTTTAGAAAAATTAAAGTCCATCGCCCAAAAAGAAAAAGTGGAAATTGAATCGGAAGCGCTGGAACTTATCGCCCTTTCCGCCGAAGGCGGTTTGCGAGACGCCGAATCTTTATTTTCCCAAGTATTGGCATTGGAAGACAAAAAAATCACCGCCCGAGAAGTAGAGGAAATTTTAGGCGCCACTCGTCGAGAAAGTTGGGAAAAATTTTCTCGTTTTATTTTTGCCAAAGAAAAAAAAGAAGCTCTGCTTCTTCTTAACCAAATCGCGCAAGAAGGCTATGATTTGGAAATTTTTGCCAAAGCTCTTTTAACCTTCTGGCGTAAATTGATGGTTATCGGTGTCAATCCGGATTTAGGAGAAAAATTTTCTTTGGAAATGACCAAAGAGCAGTTGGAAAAAACTAAAGAAATGGCGCTTTCCGTTTCTCCAAAACATTTAATTACCCTCATCGAACTTTTCAATGAAGCGATGCGTCAAGTAAAATATTCTTTCATTCCTCAACTCCCGTTGGAAATCGCCATTATAAAATCAGCTCTTCCTTCCGAAAAATTTAATGAGACGGAAAATCTTGATTCAAAAAAAGATTATTCTCCTTTAATAAAAGAAAAAATGTCGGAAAAAAAACCGCCAAAACAAAAGTTTTTTGAAGAAAAAAAAGAAATAAACATTGAAAACCGAGCTTCAGTGGACGCAAAAACCAAAATTTCTCCTACTGAAAATTTTCCCGTCGATAAGGACAAAAATATGAATAAAAAATATTCCCTCACTCCGGATAAAATAAAAAAAGTTTGGAAAAATTTTTTGGAAGAAATAGAAAACATTAATTATTCTCTCGTTGCTATTTTGAGCAAGGTTCGTATTTTAGACGCTAAAGAAAACCAAATTATTTTGGAAGTTAAATACAAATTTCACAAAGAAAGATGTGATGATCCTGTCAATAAATTGACAATAGAAAAGGTCTTTGATAAACTCCTAAAATTGAAAACAAAAGTTATTTTTGTTACCGCAGAAAAAAAAGAAACTGAATTAGAAAAAACAGAAATTGCCACTAAAGAAAGTGATCTTTCTTTAGATGATGCGTTAAAAATAATGGGCGGAAAATTGATTTGAAATTATTTTTGGGGAATAGCCAAGCGGTAAGGCACCAGGTTTTGGTCCTGGCATGCGGGGGTTCGAATCCCTCTTCCCCAACATTTTTTAAATTTTGCGCGCGCCCGATTTTTTTCAAAAAGGAAAAGAAAATTTTTCGGTTTGGAGTTCCGAGAATTCGGAACGGCGGAAAGCGGGGCGGAGGCTAAAAGTCGTAATCTGGATTTTCGCGAAAAAAAGTTCGAATTTTGTTCAGAAGACACAACC
>DYKS01000021.1 GCA_020722485.1 Candidatus Elulimicrobium sp.
AATTTATAATTTATAATTATAGTGATTGAGCGGTGTTTAAATTGCGCGAAGTTTAATAATTTATTTTAGAAATTATTTTGCGCGAAATTAATTTAATTTTTTGATGTTTTTGTCGCAAAATAAAAAATCTCTTTTCTTTGCTAAATATTTTAATTTGATTGTTTAAAAGCGTAGATGTTAAAAAATAAAAACAAAAAATGAGCAAAATTAATCTTCAATTGCCAAAAAAAGAAATAGAAAAATATTTCTTTCAACTTTGTTTGGCAATTTCTAAAATTAAAAATATCAAAGAAGCTGCCGAGTTTTTGCGCGATTTGTTAACCGATCAAGAATCAGAAATATTGGCGCGCCGTCTTAAAATTGCTGAATTGCTTATAGAAAATCAGACGTATGAAGAAATTAGAAAGCAAACGAAAGCTAGTCCGGTTACTATTGCTAAAATTCAGGAATGGTTGCGAATTTCTGGCGAGGGTTATCGGATGGCGATAGAAAGAACGAAAGACAAATTGCCGAAAAAAAGAAATGAGAAAATCAATATTATTCCCTTTAAGAGCGTTAAAAAAATCTATCCAATGTATTATTGGCCGGAAGTTTTGTTGGAAAATATTATTAAGAAAGCCAATAAACGTGACAGAGAAAATTTTCAAAAGATAATTTTAGAAATGAAAAAAATAAAGAAAAAATCAATTTTGCGAAAAAAAGTGGAAGAAATTTTAAAAAAAGAAAATAAGAATAAAACAAAATAATGGCAAATACTACATTACTATATAGTAATGTAGTATTTGTTTTGTGGGTTTATGGGACAAAGAGAAGATAAAGAAAAGATAAAAGACAGGATAGAAAAATTGCGGGCGGAAATTGACCGCCATCGCTATCTTTATCATGTGCTAGATCAGCCGGAAATTAGCGATGAAATTTATGATTCTTTAATGGAGGAATTACGCCAATTGGAAGAACGTTTTCCGGAATTTGATTCTCCCGCAAGTCCCACTAAAAGAATTGGCGGAGCGCCACTGAAAAAATTTGAAAAAGTTCGTCATCGAAACAAACAATGGTCGTTTGACGATGTTTTTGACTTTGAAGAATTAAAAAAATGGGAGGAAAAAACACTTCGTTTAATCACTAAAACTAAAATTTTAAATTCTGAACAAACTCCAAATAAATCCCAAACCGCAAATTCTTTCTTAGAATATGCTTGTGAATTAAAAATTGACGGGTTGAAAATCGTATTGACTTATGAAAAGGGAATTTTAATTCAAGCAGCTACTCGAGGCGATGGCGTGATTGGAGAGAATGTGACAGAAAACGTCAAAACTATTCAAAGTATTCCTTTGAAATTAAATTACCCGATGAACTTAACTGTGGTGGGAGAAATATGGTTAAGCAAAGAAGAATTGGAAAGACTTAATGAAGAAAGAAAAAGAAAAGGCGAACCGATTTTTGCTAACACTCGCAACGCAGCCGCCGGTTCTATTCGTCAATTAGATCCAAAAATTGCGGCTTCAAGAAAATTAGATAGTTTTATTTATGATATAGATTATAATTATATCGGTGAAAAACGACAAGCGATAAGCGGAGTAAAGGAAAATATTTTATTGCCGCAAACACAGATTGAAGAATTAAATTTATTGGAAAAATTAGGTTTTAAAGTAAATCAAAATTATAAACTTTGTAAAGGTGTTGGGGAGATAGAAAATTTTTATCAGCAGTGGATTGACAAAAGAAAGAAAGAAAAATATGAAATTGATGGTGTGGTAATAAAAATTAATGCTATCTCTATTCAAAACGCTTTGGGTTATACGGGCAAAGCCCCGCGTTGGGGAGTGGCTTATAAATTTCCGGCGGAAAGAGTAACTACTCAAATAGAAAATATTTCCGTTCAAATAGGACGCACGGGAGTTTTGACTCCGGTAGCTCATTTTAAACCTACCCGAGTAGCCGGTTCTCTTGTTAGTCGGGCCACTTTGCACAATGAAGACGAAATCAGAAAAAAGGATATTCACATTGGCGATACGGTAGTAATCCAAAAAGCGGGCGATGTAATTCCGGAAGTGGTGGAAGTTTTAAAAAATTTGCGTTCTGGAGAAGAAAAAATTTGGCGAATGCCGAAAAAATGTCCTGTGTGCGGCGGGGAGGTGCGCAAGCAAAAAACTGGCGATACGCGCCACGCGGGGACATCCGCGGCTCATTATTGCTTTAATCCTAATTGTTTTGCTATAGAAGTTAGAAAAATTATTCATTTTGTAAGCAAAAAAGGTTTCAATATAGAAGGACTGGGCGAGAAAATTGTGGAACAATTAGTAAATGAAGGATTAATCGCGAACGCGGCGGATATTTTCAATTTGAAAAAAGGCGACTTAAAACCGCTGGAAAGGTTTGCGGAAAAATCGGCAGACAATTTAATTCAAGCGATTGAAAAAAGTAAAGAAGTTTATCTGAAGAATTTTTTGTTTGCTTTGGGTATTCGTTATGTAGGAGAAGAAACAGCAATCTTAATTGAGAAAATGATTAAGGAAAAAGTTTTAAACAGCGAAGAATTTGAGATTAATGGCTTAAAGTATATTAGAGAAAATTTTTCTAAAATTAAAAAAGAAGACTGGGAAACGATTAAAGGCATTGGAGAAAAATCGGCCAAGAGTTTATTTTCTTGGTTTAAAGAAAAGAAAAATTTGGAAATGTTAATTAAAATGGAAAAAGCGGGAGTAAAAATAAAATTATCGCCAATGGCAAAAGCAAACCAATCTAAATTGGCGGGAAAAAATTTTGTTCTTACGGGAGAATTAAAACAGTGGACAAGAGATGAAGCGAAAGATATAATAAGGAAAATGGGCGGTAAGGTTTCATCTTCGGTAAGTCGTCAAACCGATTATTTGTTGGTCGGCGAGAATCCCGGTTCTAAATATGAAAAAGCTAAAGAATTGGGAGTAAAAATAATCGGGGAAAAGGCTTTTATTGCTTTGATAAAAATCGAAAAATAATTTATTAGTTTTTATATGCCATATGTTGCTGGATAAAAATGAAACAAAGAATATCGCCGCGTTGGCGAGAATTGGAGTTAACGAAGAGGAAATTGAAAAATACAGGAAAGAACTTTCTTCTATTTTGGATTATTTCAAAAAACTGGATGAATTAGACACGGATAAAACAGAACCGATTGGACATATTACGGGTATGAAAAATATTTATCGCGAGGATCAAGCGCGGAATTTTGGCGATTTAGGAAAAAAAGATATTCTGTGCAATGCGCCGAAAGTTAAAGACGGATACATAAAAGTAAAAAGCGTGTTGTAAGGGGATCCTGAAACAAGTTCAGGATGACAAAGTTATTGTTCAAGATGACATTATTCAAAAATGAGATTTATAAATTTGCGAGTAAATTAAATGATTAAAGAACTGCACCAAAAATTAGTGAATGGCGAAACGACTTCGGTGAAACTGACGGAAGAATATTTTGATCGAATCAAAAAAGATGATGAATCTATCGGCGCTTATTTAACTTTAACTGAAGATCTAGCTTTGCGTCAGGCCGATTTAATAGATAAAAAAATTAAACAAGGAGAAAAAATTGATTTGATCGCCGGAATTCCCGGAGCGATTAAAGATAATATTTGCGTTGCTGGCACGCGAACAACCGCGGCTTCTAAAATTTTAGATAATTACATTGCGCCTTACAACGCTACAGTTGCGGAAAGACTTTTAAAAGAAGGAGCGGTATTTTTAGGTAAAACGAATATGGATGAATTTGCTTGCGGTTCTTCCACAGAAAAAAGCGCTTATCGTCCAACTAAAAATCCGCTAGATCCAGAGCGAGTGCCCGGCGGATCTTCCGGCGGTTCAGCGGCGGCGATTGCGGCTGATTTGGCAGTTTGGTCTTTGGGTTCGGATACCGGCGGATCTATTCGCCAGCCGGCGGCTTATACGGGAACAGTGGGTTTAAAACCTACTTACGGAAGAGTTTCTCGTTACGGTTTGCTGGCAATGGCTTCCAGTTTGGATCAAATAGGACCGATTGTTAAAACGGTGGAAGACGCGGCAATCGTGCTTTCTCGTATTGCGGGAGAAGATTCTATGGATGCCACTTCCGCGCGCAGCGGTGGAAAATTTTACGAAGATTATTTAAATGGAAATTTAGCGGGAGCAAAAATTGGCGTGCCTCGGGAATATGTCGGAGAAGAATTGGATAGCGAAGTAAAAATGGTTTTTGAACAATCATTGAAAAAATTTGAAAAAGCCGGCGCGGAAATTCGAGAAGTGAATATTCCTTTAACTCCCTATGCTTTGGCGGTATATTATATTTTGATGACCTCAGAATTGAGTTCCAATTTGGCGCGTTTTGACGGAATTAAATATGGATTAAGCATTGACGACGAACAACGTTCGGCGGATAATTCGGGAACGCTTTTGGAAATTTATCTGGATAGTCGTCGTTATGGTTTTGGCGAGGAAATTAAAAGAAGAATAATATTGGGCACTTATGCTTTGAGCGCTGGTTATTACGATGCTTATTATAAAAAAGCGCAGAAGGTGCGTAGAATGTTACGAGAAGATTTTGAAAAAGTTTTCAATGAAAAAGACGGAGTGGATTTTATCTTTTCTCCCACTACTCCAGAACCGGCTTTTAAATTCGGAGAAAAATCAAAAGATCCGCTTGCGATGTATTTAGCGGATATTTACACCGTTTCGGCCAATTTAGTTGGAGTGCCGGCGATTTCTTTTCCGATAGGAATGGTTAAGCGCGAAGGAAAAGACTTGCCGTTAGGCGGGCAATTGATGGGGAAATGGTTTGATGAAGAGAATCTGCTTAACGCAGCTTATGCGTTTGAACAGTTAGAATAGTTTTTAAGAAAGTAAACAAAAATAAAACTAATGCCGGAACTAGATTTAAATTTTTTATTTTTTCAAGCAATAGAAGCGGGAAAAGCTTTTTATTCCTCTGGATTTTTCACCGCAGTGAAAATTTTTTTGATTATTTATTCTTTGGTAATTTTAGCGGATTTAATTTTTCTTTTGTTTTTACGCAATCTAGGGGAGGATTTACGCAAAACTTTAAAAGGGTGGAGCGCAACAATAGAATCTAAAGAAAAATCTCAAAAAAAATGGGATGAAATTGTCAAAAAAATAGATAGCGATAATCCTTCTCAATATAAAGCGGCTATTTTGGAAGCGGATTGGATTGTCAATAATATTTTAGAAAAGGCGGGTTATAAAGATAAAACATTAGGGGAAAAATTGGAAAACATCAAAGCAGTACAATTGGAAAATGTAAATGATTTAAAAGAAGCGCATCGTGTTGCCACTCGCATAGTATATGAAAAAGATTTCTTTTTAGAGAAAGAAGAAGCGAAGAAAAATTTAGCGGTTTATGAAGAAGTTTTAAAAAGTTTAGATTATTTGTAATGAAGACGATAAAAAATATTATTTTAGCGTCAGTTTTGCTTTTGCCGACATTTTTTGTCGGATTTTATGTTTACGCTTATTCTTCCTATTTTTCTCTTACGCCGCGCGCCGAAAAAGATAAATTAGAAATTCTTCCAGACGAAACTTTTACGATTTCTTTTCCCAAACAAATTAATAAGGAATACTATCGGGGAAAAATCGGATTGATTCCCGCGACGAATGCCAATATTTTTATCAATGAAACGGGAACAAAAATCACTTTTACTCCGCATTCAACTTGGAAACCGGGAGAGCATTATAATATTTCTTTGCCGGAAGGAAGAACGAATAGTTTAGCGCGAATTAACGCGGCCAGCTTTTCTTTTTCTGTGGTTGATTATCCGAAAGTAATTGAGGTTTTTCCTTCCGATGGAGCGCGGGATGTGCTTTTGGATATTGAAGATCCGATTAGTGTAAAATTAGATAAATCGGCTATTGGTTTCTACATTGATTTTAGTTTAGAGCCGTCTGTTCCTTTGAAATTTCAAATTAATGAAAAAAGAAATCAATTTAGTATTTTGCCGTTAGAAAAATTGGAAGAAGGAGTGAAATATAAATTGAACATTAAAATTAAACCCAATAAAGCCGAAGACAAAGATTATGTTTCTCTTTCGGAAACGTCGTTTATTACTTTGCCTCCTCCGCCAAAAGATTGGTCAAAAAATTTAGAAGAACGATTGATACAAGCGCGCAAATTCACGCAACCTCGAATAAAAAAAGGAAAGTATATAGACATAAATCTTTCCGCCCAAGTGATGACCATTTTTGAAAATGGACTTCTATTGAATTCTTTTTTAATTTCTTCTGGAAAACGAGGAATGGATACGCCGAAAGGGGAGTACAAGATTTGTAATAAATATCCTCGATCTTGGTCTAAACAATATGGATTGTTTATGCCTTATTGGATGGCGATTGTTCCCAGTGGGAAATATGGTATTCATGAATTGCCGGAATGGCCGGGCGGTTATAAGGAAGGCGCTAATCATTTAGGTATTCCCGTTTCTCATGGATGCGTGCGTTTAGGTGTTGGCGCGGCGCAAACTGTTTATGAATGGGCGGATATCGGCACACCAGTGATTGCGTATTGAAACTTTTTAGAAAGAAAACTGTTGAGAAATATTAAAAATAAGTTTGTTGAAATATTTGGAAAAATTACCAGTGTTTATGTAGTTGAAAAACTATTGTTTTTGTTTATTCTAACGAGATTTTTGGGGTTGTTTTGATGTTGTGAAAATTTAACGCGGACCGGACGGGACTCGAACCCGCGACCTCCGCCGTGACAGGGCGGCGCTCTAACCAGCTGAGCTACCGATCCAAATAAAAATAAAAAATATTTTTGTTGCGGGGGACGGATTTTCACCTTGCTTCGCTCTTTGAAACCTTGCGGTTTCAATACTTCCACTTCGGGAAAACTCCCGTTTTCCCGACTCCTTTTCCCGTTCAAATTGTTGCGGGGGACGGATTTGAACCGTCGACCTCGTGGTTATGAGCCACGCGAGCTGCCAGACTGCTCCACCCCGCGATAAAATTTTTTCTATTAAACTGCAGACTTTATTTAGTATAAAACTTTTTGTTTGATTGTCAATTAAAAAACGCCCTTAATTAAAAACTAAGAGCGTGAAATGATAACAAATATAACAAATATATGATCTAAGTAATTTCTTTTTCTTTACGAAGTTCTTTATAAAGTAATTCGTAGAGTAGTTCAATTCTTTGTGAATCGTTACCTCCCTTTTGTATTTGTTGAGTGAGAAGATGAATTCTTTTCTTTAAATCAGTAGCAAGATTATCTATAATTTACAATCATTTATTTGTTTGCGATATATTTATTTTTTTGTTATAATAAAAAAACTAATTATGAAAAAACTTTGGTTATTATCTTTTTTTACGCTTGTTTTTTCTGGTTGCACTTTTTCTTCTTCTCCTGTCAAACAAGAGTGGGTATTAAGATCTGTTGACGGAGGGATGAATTGGGAAGTAAAAAGTAAAACAGACGCGCGAAATAATATTGCTGGAGTGAATGTTTTGTCTATGGTGGTTAATTCTCGCGATAGTAAAATTATTTATTTAGGCACCGAAAAAAATGGAATTTTTTTCACTCAAGACGGAGGGGAAAACTGGGAAAGAATTGATTTTCCGCCGCAGAAAGTTTACGGTTTGGCAATAGACGGCAATAATCCGGACATAATTTACGCTAGTGGCGTATGGGATAAAAAGGGGAAAATTTATCGCAGTGATAACCGAGGTTTTGACTGGAAGGAAATTTATACCGAGCCGGCTCCGGGGACGATTATTTTATCTTTAGCCACGGGTCGGCATATATCCAATTTAATTTATTTCGCGACTGATCAAGGCGTGATTTCCAAATCGGAAGATGGCGGAAAAAATTGGAAAAATCTAAAGAAAGCGAATGGTCCAATAGGAAAAATAGAAATGGATTATTTAGATGATCGGAAAATTTATTTTCAAATTTTTGACAAAGGATTGCTTTTCTCCGGTGATGGAGGGGAGACTTTTGAAGATTTAACAGATAAAATTGTTAAGCAAGCGCAAAGTAATAAAGTTTTCGCGCTTTCAGCTGATCCTAATCAAGCGGGAACAGTTTATGTTGGTTTGCAAGGCGGTCTTTTAAAAAGTGTTAACTATGGAGCTGAATGGGAGACACTGAATGTTTTAGAATCATCTCGTAATTTTCCTATTCGCGCTTTGGCGATTGATCCTTTTGATTCCCAAAAAATAATTTATAGCGCCGCTGGAGCTATTTATAAATCCGAAGACGGCGGAAAATCTTGGTCTACTTTTCAATTGGATTTTAAAAAATTTGTTAGTCAAATAATTTTTGATCCTAATAATCATCTGATAATTTACGCGGGGTTGAGAGATTAAATAATAAAAAAGTAAGCAATTTTAATTTAAAAAATAATAAAACAGATAAATTCTATTTTTTAAAAAAGTATGTTTCAAAAAATTATTAAAAAAAATGAAGTTAATTTTGAAATGGCGCTAGAACATTTTCGCAAAGAAACTAACAAATTAAGAACAGGAAGAGCGACTCCGTCTCTGGTAGAAGATTTAATGGTGGATTATTATGGCGCTAAATCTCCTTTGAAACAAATTGCTAGCATTACTGTTCCCGAGCCGCGTCTTATTGTTATTCAGCCGTGGAGCGCAGACAGTTTGGCGGCTATTGAAGCGGCGATTCGTCTTTCTGATTTAAATTTAAATCCTGTCAATGATGGTAAGTTAATCCGACTTAATTTACCGCCACTCAATGAGGAAAGGAGAAAAGAGTTGGTGAAAGTATTAGGAAAGAAAGCGGAAGAAGCGCGAGTGGCTATTAGAAGGATTCGGGAAGAAATTTGGGAAGAAATTCAAGAAGCTCAAAAAAATGGTATTTTTGGAGAAGATGATAAGTTTAAAGGCAAAGAAGAATTGCAAAAGAAAATTGATGAATATAACGGAAAAATCGAAGAATTACGAGAGCAAAAAGAGCGAGAAATAATTAAGGTTTAATAAATTAAAATATAAAAAATGAACATCTTAATTTTTATTATTATTTTAGGCGTTCTTATATTTGTCCATGAACTGGGACATTTTATGGTAGCGCGACGCAATAAAGTGAAAGTGGAAGAATTCGGTTTCGGTTTCCCTCCCCGAGTGGCAGGATTTTTTATAAACAAAAAAAAGAAATTCCAATTTTTTCAGGGAAAAGAAGAAACGAAATCGGAAAGCACTGTTTATTCTTTAAATTGGATTCCTTTGGGCGGTTTTGTGCGGATTAAAGGAGAAGATGGAGAATTAGCAAATGATAAAGATAGTTTTGCGGCGCAATCGGCATGGACGCGCGTTAAAATTTTAGGCGCGGGAGTGATGATGAATTTTTTATTGGCGTGGTTTCTGTTGTCGTTAATTTTTTTATTAGGCGCGCCGGAAGCGGTTAACGATAACGAAATAGTTAAAAATGCCAAAGTGCAAATTTCTCAAATTATTCCTTCTTCGCCGGCAGAATTATCCGGACTCAATATTGGAGATGAAATTATTGCTTTAAGTTCGTCGAAAGAAAGTATTAAAAAAGTTTCTTCCGTGAAGGAAGTACAAACATTTATCCAAAAAAATAAAGGGGAAAAAATTGTTTTAAAAATAAAAAGAGGAAATGAAATTTTGGAAAAAATTTCTGTTCCGCGCGCGGAATATCCTGAAAATCAAGGTCCATTGGGAATTTCTTTGGCGCGAACCGCTGTTAAGTCCTATCCTTTTTATCAGGCGATTTATAAAGGAGCGGAAACAGTTTTTGTTTTGGTTGTGGCTATTGGCCAAACATTGGCTGATATGTTGAAAGATTTTTCACAAGGACGTCCGGTGGGAGTAGATATTTCTGGACCAATAGGCATCGCTGTTGTTACTGGACAAGCGGCGGCGTTGGGGTGGGTTTATTTATTGCAACTGACGGCTTTTTTAAGTATCAATTTGGGAATTATTAATATTTTACCTTTTCCGGCGTTAGATGGTGGAAGAATCCTGTTTATTCTAATTGAGAAAATCAAAGGCTCTCCAATTAGTCAGAAGACAGAACAAATTGTTCACACGATCGGTTTTGCTTTATTGATTTTTTTGATGATAGTGGTTACTTTTCGGGACTTGTCTCGTTTTGAAGTGTGGGGAAAAATTGGAAATTTTTTTATGCTTTAATTTGATATATAGTCTCTATTTTATTTTGGAATTTTTTGAAACGTTAACAGAGAAAAATTATTGTCATTTGAGAAAACTTTAAAGCGCGTTTATTATCACTGCGGAATTTTCCGTAAAACCTA
>DYKS01000022.1 GCA_020722485.1 Candidatus Elulimicrobium sp.
TCGCCGCCGCAGGCGGCGAAATGCGTTCGAACTATCTTTAGAATACTGCACTAATCAAAAATAAAAAAGCGGAGACAATCCGCTTTTTTGATTTTTTGTTATCTGTTTTCTGAATGATTCCAGCCGGGACCCGGTCCGGGAAAATAACCGCGACTTTTATTTGGCGCTTCCCTTCTCCAACCGGGGCCGCGCAAAGGATAACCGCCATCGTAACGATGATAAAATCCTCGCATCGGCTTTCTTTCCGTCCAAATAGAATCCAAACGAGAATAATTAACAAACCAACCAGCCAATATAGTCGCCGCGATAAAACCGATGATTATCCAAAGAAAATTTTTACGGTAAGAAAAATCATATTTTTTTAAAATCCAAACTCCCAACCCAATACCCAAAACAGCTAACGGCAAACTCCACCAAGGAAAATTTTCCAGTAATTGATGGTAGCGCCACTGTCCCATTGGTCCATGCGTTCGCAAAGAAAATACCATCAAACTCACCAAAAAAGAAGAAAAAACAAACAAAGCGAACACTCCCGCGCCTAAAATAAATGATCCTAAAACAAAATACCATTTCGGTTTCATTTTGATTTTTCCTTTTTGAACAAGCGACATCACATTTTCTTTGATATCTTTTTTTAATTCTTCTGACATATTTTTTTCATCAGCATTTTAGCGCGATTGATCCGGGTTCCCACCGTACCGATCGGCAAACGCAAAATATCACTGATTTCTTCATAACTTTTTTCTTCCATAAAATAAAGCGCCAAAGGTTCAGCATAAATAACCGGTAAGCGGGAAAAACATTCTTTCACTCTGGCGTTTTCTTGTTTTTTAAAAAAATCATCCGTTATATCCTCTTTGCTTTCAAAGTTCATATCTTCCGTAAGCGCTACTTCTCTTTTTTTCTTAGTGAAAACATCCATCGCTTCATTATGAACAATACGATAAATCCAAGAAGAAAATTTCAATTTGGAATTAAAACTTTTCAAATTAACAAAAGCCTTAATGAAAGCGTTTTGCGCGATATCAGCCGCTTCCATTTCATCACGGACAAGACTGAAAGCGTAACGCGCCAATTTTTTCTGATATCGTTCCATTATTTCTCCATAAGCTTCGGGATTTTTCTCTCTTATATATTCCACTAATTTTTCGTCAGTTAAATTTTTCCAATGTTCCATTTTTTTAATCTATCATAAATATTCTTTAAAACAAACTTCCCGCTCGTTTCCTATTAACAAAATCTTCCGCTCACGCCGGAAAACCCTCGCTCAGCGCCTAAAAAATTTGAGCGAGAGTCTGTCCGACATTTTATTTTAATTATCGCGCCATTCTTCCATATCCTTGTCTTTGTTCACTATGGAATCTTTTTTTTAATCCTTGTCCCAATCCTAATTCCATTCTAATTTTATTGGCTTCTTCCGTTTTTCCTTCTAATGCCAAGCGACGCGACTCGGCAAAACGAGAAAAATTTTGCTCATTTATCAATTGAGTGACTCTGCCTCTTCCCGCCATTAATTCCTTCCACGCGTTATAATCATTATTTTCTAAAGCCTTCACCATCGCTTCGTGTCTTTCCGGCGTATAATTAGGTCCTTTTTGGCTATAATCCCCCCGATAAGCCAATGCCGAATTAACCGCCAATCCGATCAAACCAACAAAAGAAAGCGCTGATATAGACAATAATAATTTTTTATTCATATTTTTCACCTCCTTTCATTTTATTTTACCTATCTGTTTTTAATACGGACCACTGAACGTTTTTCTTTCAAAAACAAAAAATGCCTCCAATAAATAAATCAGAGGCATTTTCAAAAAATAAAAAAACTCGAAATCCTACATCAAAAATTTTTTCTTTTTATCAGAAAGATTGATAAAATCGTCCGCTTTATCTACTAATTTTCCGCTGGTGGATTCCAAAAAAGCCACCACTTCCACACGCGATCCGGTAGTGCTTTGGATATAATCTATCATTGGAATATAATCTCCGTCTCCGGAAATAAGCACTATCACATCCAAATTTTTAGACATTTTAATAGCATCTACCGCGATCCCCACATCCCAATCCCCTTTCTTGGCGCCACCGGGAAAAATTTGCAGATCTTTAGTTTTCACTTCAAACCCTTGAACTTCCAATGCGTCAAAAAATTTTTCCTCCAACCCTTCCACTGTCTTTACGCCATAAGCAATAGCGCGAATCAATTTCCGCCCTGCTACCGCTTCCGCAAGCACATTTTTAAAATTGACTTTTTTCCCATACAAAACTCGCGCGCTGTAATAAAGATTTTGAATATCCACAAAAACCCCCACCCTTTGCTCTCTAAATTTAGCCATAAATAAATAATAATTTAAACCACGCGAAAATCACGCGCCTTAAATTTAAAAAATTTTTTTAATTTACCCTTTAATTCCCAATTTTTTCACCAATTTTTTGTAAACTTTCTCATTTGTTTTTTGCAAATAAGACATCAGTTTCTTTCGCTTGGAAACCATTTTCAAAAGTCCGCGTCGTGAATGAAAATCTTGTTTATTTTTTTTCAGATGAGCGGTCAATTTTTTAATGCGGGTAGTAAAAAGAGCGATTTGATATTCCGGTGAACCGGTATCTTTTTCATGCCTTTTTACTTCTTTGGTCGCCAGTTCTTTTTGTTTAGCGTTTAGAGCCATACTTGTTTTAGAGCTGAACATTCGTCCCGATTCGCTATAGCGAACGCGAACCAATGTCCGCTAAATTAAAATAATTAACTATAAAATTTCTTATTACTATTTTAATAATACCATAAAAAATATTTTTACAAAACCACTGAAGCGCTTATCTTGTCTCCCGTTTGCGGTTTCATAATTCGCACACCCTGGGTAGCGCGACCGAGAACGGAAATGCTTTTCAATGGTATACGAATAATTTGTCCTCTAGCGGAAGTGATAATCAAATCCCTCTCAATATCGTCCACATTAACCACGCTAGCTCCTACTAATTTTCCCGTTTTAGCAGTGATTTTGGCAGTTTTAGTCCCCGATCCGCCACGTTTCTGAATTTTGTAGAATTTCAAATCGGTTCTTTTACCGAAACCATTTTCAGAAATTACCAAAATCTGATTGCCTTTTTGTCCTTTTAAAACCGCGCTCATTCCAATTACCGCGTCGCCTTTGCGTAAACGGATACCACGTACGCCAGCGGCAGTTCGTCCCATCGAACGAACATCGGATTCTTTAAATCGAATCGCTTGACCGAAAGAAGTGGAAATAATGATTTCATCCGTTCCCGTGGTGGCTTTTACCCAACCCAATTTATCTCCTTTTTCCAAACCGATAGCAATCAGTCCATTGCGGCGAACGTTTTCAAATTCATTTAATTTCACTTTTTTCACTACGCCGTGAGCAGTCGTCATAAAAAGATATTTATAATTATCGTCTTCATTAAAAGCGATGATTTCCGTCACTTTTTCTTCCGAAGAAAGCTGGAGAAAATTCACCAACGCCTGTCCCTTAGCAGTACGACTTGATTCCGGGATTTCATAAGCCTTAGTTTGAAATACCTTGCCCAAATTAGTGAAAAAAAGCAAATTGTCATGCGTCATCACCGCGTTCATTTCTTCAATTGCATCCCCTTCCTTAATCACCGCGCCAATTACACCTTTCCCGCCTCTTTTTTGCACACGATAAACAGAAGGATTCATTCGTTTAACATATCCACCTTGAGATAAAGTGACAATCGCCTCTTCATTTGGCACTAAATCCTCCTGTTTAAATTCTCCAATCTTGCCTTTAACTACTTTGGTTTTGCGCGCGTCTCCGTATTTTTCTTTTAATTCTAAAATTTCTTTTTTGATAATGTTTAAGATTTTTTTCTCGCTACTCAAAATTTCTTCCAACTCAGCAATAATTTTTTTCTTTTCTTTTAATTCCTCGTCTACTTTTTTTCTTTCCAAACCAGAAAGCGTTTGCAATTTCATTTCCAAAATAGCATTGGCTTGAATGTCGGAAAACTTGAATTTTTTTACCAGATTATGAAACGCGGCTGAACGATCGGAAGATTTCTTGATAGTTTCTATTACAGCGTCAATATTATCCAACGCTTTTTTTAATCCTTCTAAAATGTGCGCCCTTTCTCGCGCCCGATCCAAATCAAATTGAGTGCGACGGCGAATCACCACGCCACGATGGTGAATATAGTGTTCCAAAATGGCTTTCAAATTAAGAATTTGCGGTTCAATGCCATCCACCAACGCCAACATATTAACGCCAAAATTTTTTTGAAGATCAGTGGTAGAGTAAAGTTTATTGAGTACTTTCTGCGGATAAGCGTCTTTTTTTAATTCAATCACCACTCGAATTCCGTCCTTATCAGATTCGTCGCGTATATCTCGAATTCCTTGAATTTTTCCTTCTTTCACCAGAGACGCGATTTTAGCAATGAGCATCGCTTTGTTAGTAGCGTAAGTCATTTCAGTGATAATTATTTGAAAACTTCCAATCTTGTTTTCCACAATTTCCGTTTTGGCGCGCATCGTAATTTTTCCGCGACCAGTGGAATAAGCTTCGCGAATTTCTTGAGCATTATAAATAATACCACCAGTGGGAAAATCTGGTCCTTGAATAAATTTAGTTAAATCTTCAATGTTAGCGGCAGGATTGTCTATGAGATAAGCAATGGCATCCATTAACTCGTTAAGATTGTGCGGCGGAATATTAGTCGCCATTCCCACGGCAATTCCCATTGTTCCGTTTAAAAGTAATTGAGGCAATTTAGCGGGCAAAACCGCTGGTTCTTTGTGTGTTCCGTCAAAATTAGGATTGAAATCCACTGTATTTTTTTCAATATCCGTCAATAATTCTTCAGCGATCGGTTTTAATTTTGCTTCCGTATAACGATAAGCGGCGGCGTTATCACCATCAATAGAGCCAAAATTTCCCTGCCCCCAAACCAACGGGTAGCGCATTGAAAAATCCTGCGCCAAACGCACCATAGAATCATAAACAGCACTATCACCATGAGGATGATATTTGCCTAATACTTCTCCCACCACCGTGGCCGATTTGCGAAATTTGGCGTCCGACTTTAACCCCGTATTCCACATTGAGTAAAGAATACGCCGGTGCACTGGTTTTAACCCATCGCGCACATCAGGAATGGCGCGTGAAACAATTACGCTCATCGCGTAATCCAAATATGATTGTTTTACTTCTTCGGTGATTTCTTTGGGATAAATATTTTGATGAAGAGAATCTTTTTCTTTTTTTTCTTTAGACATAAAAAATATTTTCAAAACTTAATATTGTCCTAGCATTACTTATCGCGCGCGATAAAATTATTTCAATTTTTTATTTTTCTACAGCTCCGGAATTATTTTCCAAACCGCTTTCATGCGGGATAGATTCAGTGGCGGAATTATTTTTATCTAAATTTTCTATATCTTCAAAAGGCAGCTTTCTTTTCAGTTGCTCATTAAGATTTTCCATCGGGGAAATATCGTTTTTATTTTTAATTTCTTCCAAAAAATCTTTATCCAGCCATTTTCTCCCTAATGTTTCTTTTAAAGAAAAAAACCATAAAAAAACCATAAAAACCATAGAAATAAAAACAAAAAATGTCACATAGCGACGGCGAATATATTCCGGCTTGCGTCTGATTTCTTCAATTTTTTTGTTTATATTCATATATATCCGCAAATACACAAATTAGAATACAAATACACAAACTAAAACAATAAAAAAATTTTCCACTAAAATTTTTATTTTGTATATTTATAAGATAAGGTATCTATTGACTACGGTTTCATCAATGTTATTTCCATTTCTTTTCCTTCTAAATCGCTTTTTTTCAAATTTATCTTATTTACTTTTTCAGTTGAGCAATTTCCTAGCTCGGAACAAAAATCTTTTTCATCGCTAATATCTAAAGTCAAACCAGGAATTTTATAATGAATAGGAACAATAATCGCCGGCTCAATTTTACGCGCCACTTCCGCCGCTTGTTTTCCATCCAACGTATATTTTCCTCCCACCGGAATAAAAAGAATATCAATATCGCCAATTTTTTCTAATTGAGAAATAGATAGTTCCGTTCCCAAATCTCCCAAATGCGCCAATCGCAATCCCTCTGATTCAATAACAAAAATAGTATTACGTCCTCTTTCCGCTCCTTCTTTGTTGTCATGAAAAGAATCCACACCGAAAATATTAATGCCTTTAACAGAATATTCTCCGGGCGCATCCAAAACTAAAAAATTTCCTTTTAGGGCGGAAACATTATCGTGATCGTGATGATGATGAGAAACTAAAACCAAATTGGCTTGCCCTTGCGGTGGTCGTAAACCGATAGTTTTATCAAAAGGATCAAGAAAAATCACCACGTCTTCCGTAGCGCGCCCACCCGGTTTAGTGGTGATTTTAAAACAAGAATGACCGTAGTATTGAATTAACATATAAACCATTCTAGCACAAAGAAAAATTTTATCAATACTAAACTTATATTTCTCCCCAATTTTTTCCTATTTTAATATTCACCGCCAAAGGAACTCGAAGAGGATAAATGTTTTCCATAATTTTTTTCACTTTCTCCGCCATCTCCGCCGCTATTTCTTCTTTTACTTCCAAAATTATTTCATCATGCACCTGTAAAATCATACGCGCATCTTGTTCAAGGTTCATCTTTCTTCCGTTTAAGGTTGAACTTTTGATAAATTCCGCGATTTTTATCATTGCTAATTTCATAATATCCGCCGCCAAACCCTGAATCGGCATATTGACTGCCATTCGTTCCGCCGCCGCCTGTGTTTGAAAATTATGAGAATTGATTTCAGCTAAATAACGACGACGACCAGTTTCCGTTTCAGCGTAACCGTTTTTCTTGGCGAATTCTTTGCTTGCGACAATATAACGCGCCATTTGAGAAAAATTTTTAAAATAAGCATCCATAAATTCCCTCGCTTCCTCGCGACTGATACCCGCCGATTCAGAGAAACCAAAAGAACTCATTCCGTAAATCATACCGAAATTTAACGCTTTGGCCTCTCGTCGCATTTTTTCAGTCACTTGCGATAGAGAAACTTTATTGATTTCAGCCGCGGTTTTCCGATGAATATCTTCATTGTTCCAAAATGTTTGAATAAATTTTTTATCCTCACTTAAATGCGCCGCGATTCTTAATTCAATTTGAGAATAATCCGCAGACAAAAAAACGCAACCTTCCTCCGCTTCAAAAGCCGTCCTGATCATCCGTCCTAAATCCGTTCTGATCGGAATGTTCTGTAAATTAGGATTTTCCGAAGATAAACGACCAGTGGCCGTCACCGTTTGTTTAAAAGTAGTATGAATCCGACCGTCAGTGGTAATAAACTGCGGTAAAGCATCTAAATAAGTGGTTTTGATTTTAAAAAGTTCGCGATATTCTTCAATTTTAGCGACAATAGAATGCTTTTTTTTAATTTTTTCCAATTCGGAAACAGCGGTAGAAAAACCGGTTTTTATTTTTTTAATTCCTTCCGTGGAAATTTTTAATTTTTCAAAAAGAATACCAGTTAATTGTTTGGACGAATTGATATTAAATTTTTCTCCCGCTAAAATATAAATTTTCTTTTCTAAGTTGCTTAATTGTTTTTCTAGTTTTTGAGAAACTTCTTTTAAAACCAATTTATTAACTCGGACCCCGGTTTCCTCCATCTCCGCTAATATTTTTATTAAAGGCATTTCTATTTTTTCAAAAACATCTTTTAAACTTTTTTCTTTTGCTTGCGTGACGCTAATAAAATTAATTTTTTCTTCTAATTTGTTTTTCAATTTCCAGTAATAATCCGCTTGACGACAAACTTTTTGTTGAATTTCTTTTTTGTTTTCACCTATTAAACTTAATTGTCCTTTTTTTTCTTCAATAAATTCTTCACCTAATTCTTCCAAAACAATTTTAAAAAATTCTATTTTTTCTCCCGGATTAAGCACATAACTAGCCAGTTCAATATCAAAATTTATGCCTTCTAAAAAAATTTGATAATTTCTTTTTAATTTTTTATATAATTCTTTGAAATCAAAACTGATTTTACTTACTATCTTGTTTTCCAAGACAGGTTTAATTTTTCTTATATTTTCCTCTGACATTTCCCAAAACCATACTCGCCCATTTTTCCAAGATACAGCCATCACGCCTTTTTCCATACTCAAAGCTATTTCTTTTTGTTTTTCTATTTCTAAAATTAAATCATCTAACTTTTGATTCTCAATTTTTTCGTATTTAAAATCTCGCACGCCATTTTCAATATTGTTCGCGTTTCGCGAATTAAAATTATCATCGGGAAGTCTTTTGATTAAACTAAAAAAATTTAATTCTTGAAAAAGTTGAATCGCCTTTTGACGATCAAAATGACGCGTAGCGCTTTTTTCTAAATTGAATGTTAAAGGAACATTAGTTTTGATTGTTCCCAATTCTCTGGAAAGAAAAGCTTGGGCTTTGTTTCGCTCTAATTTTTCCCTGTTAGCGCCTTTTATCTCGCCAATGTTTTGATAAATATTTTCCAATGTTTTATATTTTTGCAACAAATCCGCAGCAGTTTTTTCGCCAATTCCTTTCACGCCGGGAATATTATCAGAAACATCTCCTCGCAAACCTTTAAAATCTTTCAATTGTTCTGGCTTTAAACCATACTTCTCATTTACTTTTTGTTCATCATACAAAACCGAATCACTTAAGCCTCGCCGCATTGTATAAACTTTAATATTCTCATTAACTAACTGTAAAGCATCTAGATCTCCGGTCACGATAATTATCTCTATTTTCTCATTTTCTTTCCCTTTTGCTTGACGCGCGATAGTCCCAATTACATCATCGGCTTCAAAACCTTCTTTTTCATAAATAGGAACATTAAAAGCGCGCGTTATTTCTTTTACTCGATCTATTTGATTATATAATTCATCCGGCGCTTTCATGCGAGTCGCTTTATATTCTTTAAATTGTTTGTGCCGAAAGGTCGGAGCGGCTAAATCAAAGGACGCCGCAATATAATCCGGTTTGAATTTATCCAACACGGAAAGCAAAGTGGAGGCGAAACCATAAACAGCGTTTACCAGTTCTCCTTTTTTGGTAACTAACGGCGGTAACGCGTGATAAGCGCGATGAATAATCGCGTTGCCATCCAATAAAATCAAAATTTTCCGTTTGTTCTCCATAAATTTATTATACTACATAAAAATAATTTTGCGTTTTTTTTCACTTATTCCTTCAAATTTAATTTTTTGAGTTTTAGCGGGAATAATTTTTCTAATCCGCTCCGGCCACTCTACAATCACAATATTATTTTTATCCGCGATAATCTCCTCCCAGCCTAAATCCAAAATATCGTTAGCCTCAACTCGATAAGCGTCAAAGTGATAAATATTAACTTTAAATTTCATCTGCTTGCCACGACGAACGGATAAAGTTTTTAATTTGTTTAATGTTTGAAATTTAGACTTTAATAAAATTTCTCCTTGATATTTTTTCATTATAAGAAAAGTGGGGCTAGTATACGGACCCTCAACGCCCAATCCTTCCAATAGTCCTTGCGCAAAAGTAGTTTTTCCGGATCCCAATTCGCCTTCCAAACAAATTATAATCGCGGAAGCGGAATTCTTGTTTTTTGAAGAAAAAGTTGGAACAAAAATAATTTTTTGGGAAAAATTTTTCCCCAATTCTTTTGTTTCTTCCGCGCTATAAGTAATAATTTCTTCTTTAGGTGGCATAAATAAATTACTAATTGCTTAAACTAATCAATTTTATTTTACAATTTTTAAACAATTTTTAATAGTTAATATTAGTTAAACTTCAATAGTGTTTCAGTGTATAATATAAGTAAAGAAAAAGCCATCTTTGAGATGGCTTAACAATTATTCAACTTATATTTTTATTTCCCATCATCAATACCGTACCTTCTTTTTGTTTCTTCTATCATTTCTTTCATTTGTTCATAAGAAATTTTTCCATTTAAATACATATTTTGTATTTGCTCTATCCTTT
>DYKS01000023.1 GCA_020722485.1 Candidatus Elulimicrobium sp.
TTTTCGGATGTTTATTTTTGAAGCGGCTATTATTAGTTTTATTGGAGGAGCTTTAGGATTTATCAGTGGTTATGGGTTGGCTAAAATTTTAAATGAAATTTTTAATATCTTGGCTAATAAAAGAGGAATAGAATCAGTGGATTTTATTTATATTCCTTTTTATTTTATGGTTATTTTAGTCGGACTTATTGCTTTTCTTGGTTTGGTAACTGGAATAATGCCGGCGCGCCGAGCCGCCCGCATTCATGCGTTAATTGCTTTGCGTTATGAATAGTGTTTATAACTTCCAAATATCTTGCGATGTTTTTTAATTTAATTTTTGTAAACAACGCTAGTAATTCTTATAAATTAGTTTATTTAAATAACGCGCCGGAGGTTGAAAAAATTTGAAGCAGTGTTTCCATATCTATAAGAGACAATTTTGTGATATAATAAAAAAGTAAATTTTTTATTAATAAAAAACTACTGTGCAATTGCGAAATTACAATCTTTATTTTTTCTTAATCATATTATTTGTTATAAGTGTTTTATTTCTTTGGGTTTTATCGCCTTTTTTTAAGCCGTTATTTGCCGCGATGGCTTTGGGGGTAGTTTTTTGGCCATTAAATAAGTTTTTTTTAAAAATAACCGGTAGAAGAGAAGCGGTTAGTTCTCTGCTTACTTCTTTTTTGGCTTTTCTCTCTATTGTTATTCCCATATCCATAACATTTATTCTTCTTGGACGAGAAGTTAATCAGATTTATAATCAAATATCTGTTGATGAAAATTTTTATGAAAGAAATATAGATTATTTAACTCAATTTTGGGATAATTCTTTTTTGGGTCATTATGTTTCCGCGGAAAATTTTTTAGATAAAGAAAAAATTGCCATTTCTTTAAAAAATTCCAGTCATTTTTTATTATCCTTGCTTCAAAAAACTTATTACAATGTTGCCGGTTTTATTTTTAATTTAATTGTGATGTTTTTTGCTCTTTATTATTTATTGGTTGATGGAAAAAATTTTTTCAATAAAATAGTATTTTTAAGTCCTTTACGCGATGAATACGAAAAAATTATTCTGAAAAAGTTTTTTTCCGTGACGCGAGCAACCATCAAAGGAACATTGATTATTGGAATAATTCAAGGATTTTTAGGCGGAGCGGTCTTCGCGATTGCCGGTATTTCTTCTCCGGTTATTTGGGGATTGGTTATGACATTGCTTTCTATTATTCCCTTGGCGGGATCGGCTTTTATTTGGCTGCCAGCGGGAGTGATTTTGCTTGTAATAGGAAAAATTTGGCAAGGAATTTTTATTTTGTCAGCCGGAACATTGATAATTTCCACTATAGATAATTTTTTGCGTCCAAAATTAGTGGGAAAAGATACACAGATTCATCCGCTTTTGGTTTTCTTTTCTACTTTGGGAGGATTGGCGCTTTTTGGTTTAGTTGGTTTTATTATCGGACCGGTGATTATGGCTTTATTTTTAGTTTTCTGGGAGATTTATGCTTATGAATTTAAAACTCAATTAAAGAAATACAATGCTTGAAATTTGGCAAAATTTACCAACATTTATTAATCCGATTGCTTTTCAGATCGGATTTTTTGTAGTTAGGTGGTATTCTTTGATGTGGATGACGGGAATAATTATAATTTATTTTGTTTTAAAAAAAGAAAAGATTGGAAAAACAAAAATTTACTTTGATTTGGATAAATTAATGTTTTATTTAATGGGAGGAATTTTTTTGGGTGGTCGTCTAGGTTATGCGCTTTTTTATAATTTTAATTATTATTTCCAAAATCCGACGAAAATTTTCAATCCTTTTTCTTTCAATTCGGAAGGAATACATTTTGAGGGTCTATATGGAATGAGTTATTTTGGCGGTCTAGTGGGAGCGTTGATAGCGGGATTTATTTTTGCGCGTAGAAATAAATTAGATTTTTTTTCTTTAGCTGATTTAGTTGCGCCAGTCATTCCTTTGGGTTATTTTTTTGGTCGGGTGGGTAATTTTTTGAACGGAGAACTTTTTGGACGAATAACAACTATGCCTTGGGGAATGAATTTTGGAGATGGAGTCTTGCGTCATCCTTCTCAACTTTACGAAGCAGCGGGAGAAGGAATTTTGTTATTTTTTATTTTAAATTATCTAAAAAAACGAAGTTTTTTTTCTGGACATTTATTGTTGTTTTATATTTTCTTTTACTCTATAATTCGTTTTATTTTGGAGTTTTTCCGTCAGCCTGATTTGCAAAAGTCTTTAATGTGGAATTTTTTAACTTTTAATCAAGTGATAGCTTTAATTTTTTCTAGTTTCGCGATTTTGTTTTGGTTAATAAATTATGTTATGATAAAAGGAAGAAAAAATTTAATCTAATTAAAAATGCCTTGTTTAGACAGAAAAAAAATAAATAAAAAAGATTTTGACGGGATAATTTTGAGAAAGACAAAGAAGAAACGAGAAAAAAATTTGGATTACAATATTTTCCAAGCAAATAAAAACGAAGTTTCTTCTTTACTGCTTTCTTATAAAGAAAAAAGCGCCACCCCTTTCTTTTTTACGGAGGATTCTAAGTTATACATTACGCAACGGGAAGCAAAATTAATACAAAAAGGAATTAAATTAGATAGAAGAAAGAAAAAGTGGGATAGCATTAGTTCCAGAATTATCAATGATTATCGTTATTTTCGCCCCCAAAAAGAAGATTTCTTTTATCGCAAGTATCGTGAATTCTTGAAAAAATACACCGAAATAGCGGAATTTTCCGTAGAGAAAGTTAATTTTTTTCAAAAAGCGCCATTGATTAAAGTTTGGAATATGTCTATAATTGGAGCGTTGGTGTTGGGTATGTTAGCGACAACTTTTATTTATCGTTATTTAGGAAGCGGTGTTTCCGCTGAAGGTGAAAACGAGAAAGAAAAAACCGCGGTGGCTAATGTTGATGAAAATATTGATGGTTTGGTTTTGGGGTTAGAAACGGAAAAAAACGCTCAGGAAAAAGAGAATGAATATTGGACAAAAGAGAAAGAAGAAGAATACATCAATCAAGTAGTGGATTATTTAGAAATACGAGAAAAAGAAGAATTGGAAAGAAAGATTAGAGAAATGGTTAAAGGTTATCCAATTGAAAAAATGGTTCCTTATATATTGGAAAAAGACAGGGAAACGGCAATATTTTTGATTGCTATTGCCAAAAAAGAAAGTAATTGGGGGAAAAGAGTGCCAGTTTTAAATAGTCAAGATTGTTATAATTATTGGGGTTATCGCGGAAAAAGAAAATTAATGGGTAGTGGCGGTCATACTTGTTTTAATAGTTCACGCGACGCGGTAGATACGGTAGCGAAAAGAATTGACTGGCTGATAAAAAATCAAAAATTGGATACACCGGCAGAAATGGTAATTTGGAAATGCGGTTCTTCTTGCGCCGCTACAGGCGGATATGAGTCGGCGCGCAAATGGATTAGTGATGTAGGTTATTACTTTAACAAATTAAATAATTAATTAAATTATTAGAATTATTAACATTATTTGTATTCCAAAGAAAGATGACTTTAAAAATACAAATAAAGTTAATATTTTACATCTATGAATCAAAAAATAATTTTATTGTCGATGGCAATCGGAATAGTAGCGGTTTTTTTGTATATAAATGGACAAAAAAATCAAGCCGGAAGTATAGCAGGATGGGCAGAGAAAAAAAGCGAGCAAGTAAATACTATTAATAATAGCGGAACTAGTGAAAAAGAAAATTCCGACGTTAAAAAAACGGAAGAATCGACGGAAGCAGAGAAAAAAGAGGGCGAGATAATTTATTATTATGGAGAAACTTGCCCTCATTGTCATAAGGTATTGAAATTTTTAGATGAAAATAAGATAGCTTCTAAAGTAAATTTTCAAAAAAAAGAAGTTTGGAAAAACGAGGAAAACAGAAAGGAATTTGAAGAAAAAATTAAAGAGTGCGGATTGGATAAAGGAAAGGTCGGCGTGCCTTTTCTTTACGCGCGCGGCAAATGTTTAATAGGTTCTCCAGACGTGATTGAATTTTTCAAAAAAGAAGCGGAGATGATTTAATTGTTTTGGCTTTAGACCATCAGAAACTATGATATATAGAAGGTTATATGATGTTAAAGAAAGCCAAAATTAGTAGTTATAAAATTAAAAAAATATTGAGTATTTTTGTTTAGATCTTAATGCAGGGTTTCTTACAAATAAATAAATAAATAAATAAATAAAAAGGAGAAATTGAAAGGTTTACGAGAACAATTCAATTTCTTCGTTAAAAAAATGGCTTGCAAAAAAAAGAAAAAAGTTGCTGGTAAAAAAATGACGATCAAAACAGCGGCAAAGACTAAAAAGAAAAAATAATTTAAATTGAATTTTAATCAGTAATTTTCGTAACGGTAAGGAATTTTTTTCCTTATCGAACGCGATCAAAAATTATGGAAAAAGAATATATGTTTGAAAATGAGGGAATGCCTCTTATTGGCGATCAATTTCCCGAAGTGGAAGTTCAAACTACGCACGGCAAAATGGTTTTGCCGAAAGATATGAAAGGAAAATGGTTTGTGCTTTTTTCTCATCCCGGAGATTTTACACCGGTATGCACTACGGAATTTGTGGCTTTTAGCAAAAATTATCCAAAATTTAAAAAAATCAATACTGAATTGATTGGTTTATCTATTGATCAAGTTTTTTCCCATATTAAATGGGTGGAATGGATTAAGGAAAATTTAAATGAAGAAATAAAATTTCCAATTATCGCCGATGATATGGGTATGGTGGCAGAGGAACTGGGAATGATTCATCCTGGGAAAGGAACTAATACAGTGCGCGCCGTTTTTATCGTGGATAACAAAGGAGTGATTAGAACAATTTTGTATTATCCGCAGGAGTTAGGAAGAAGCGTAGCGGAAATTTTACGTTCCGTGGAAGCGATGCAGGTTTCCGATAAAAATGAAGTGGCAATGCCGGAAAATTGGCCGAACAACGAAATAATTGGAAAAGAAGTGATAATCCCGCCGGCCAAAGACGAGAAAACCGCTAAAGCGAGAATGAAACAAAAAGGATGTTATGATTGGTGGTTTTGCCACAAAAAGCTGAGCGAAAAATAATTTTGATTTAAAAAGAGTCCGTCTTGGCGGACTCTTTTTCTCTTGCTATTTTTTTTAAAACTTATTGGAAAAATTTTCTTATAAATAGTAAATAAAGCGAATAAAAAACTATGGTAAAAGTTAAACAAAAAAAAGAAATTTATAAATGTTCTGTTTGCGGAAATATAGTAGAAGTTCTTTTTGCTGGCGGTGGGGAATTGGTTTGTTGCGGTTTGCCAATGGAACTTCAGCAGGAAAATACAATGGAAGCGTCACTGGAAAAACATATTCCGATTATTGAAAGAACGGAAAAAGGGATACGAATCAAAGTAGGCGCTCATCCGCATCCAATGGAAGAAAATCATTATATTGAATGGATTGAAGTTTTTGATGGAAAACGGTTTTTCAAAAAAGAATTGAAGCCCGGAGACGTTCCAGAAGGAGAATTTTGCATTGAAGGGGGAAAAATTATCGCTCGCGCCTATTGTAATATTCATGGTTTGTGGAAAGCAGAATCGTAATTTAAATTTAATATTTTTATGAAGAAAAAAACAGCGAAGGCGGTAGCGCTTGCGGGAGTGATTGTCATTTTGTTTTTCATAGTCGGTTTTTTGCGGGGAGAAAATTTTTTGACGAAAGGAAAAGATGGTTCCGATGAGAAATTATTGCCTGTTGTTAGCGAGGAAAATACAATTCTTTCTGTAAAAGAAAAAAAACAAACGGAAGGCGCGGAAGAGAAAGAAAATTATCAGTCGGAAATTTCAGATAAAAATGATGATATTTCTCCGCTGCCGGAAAAAATTATTTTGAGTGTTCCTTTCACTAGTCAAGCGCCGTTCGCAATTTGGGATCAGCGACACGAAGAAGCCTGCGAGGAAGCGTGTTTAGTAATGGCGCGTTATTTTTTAATCGGAAAAAATTTAGACGCAAATATAGCGGAAAAAGAAATCAATTCTTTGATTGATTTTCAGATTGAAAAATACGGTGATTATAAAGACAGCGACACGGAAAAAATTGTTCGTCTTGGAAAAGATTTTTATGAGATGAAAAATATGAAGGTGGTTTATGAAGTGACAGCGGAGAAAATAAAACAAGAATTAGCGCGAGGAAATTTGGTTATCGTTCCAGCCGCTGGTCAGCTATTGAACAATCCCTATTTTACGCCACCGGGTCCGTTATATCACAATTTAATTTTGCGAGGTTATGATGAAGAAAAAAAAGAATTTATTACCAACGATCCGGGAACTAAATGGGGAGAAAATTACCGTTATCCGGTGAAAATTCTTTTAGCGGCTATTCATGATTTTCCCGGAACAAAAGAGAAAATAATGGAAGGAAAGAAAGCGATGGTGGTGATTTTTTCGGAGAATGGACTTGAAAAGGAAAATAAGGTAAAATAAAAACAAGAAAATAAAGCAAGAATATTTATACAATGGAATAAATAAGATTTACGATTGGATTTGTCATTTGATGTTTGATGTGGAATCTACGCGCGATGAAAAATGGTTAGATTTTCGCTTGCGCGGGAATAACAATAGAAATATAAGAATGACAGAGAAACGCGGAAATTATATAAAAAACGCGGAAGTAATATAAATTAGAATTGTAATAGCTCGTAAGTCTTAAATGTAAAGTAAATAGATTATGGAAAACAGAGTTATTATTGATATTGAAACTATTGGAATAGATTTTGAACAATTAGATAAAAAATCGCAAGAATATTTATTAAAGTTTGCCGAAAGCGAAGAAGAGAAAGAAGAGGTTAAACAACGGCTTTCATTGTATCCTTTCACTGGAGAGGTGGTAGCGATCGGAATGCTTAATCCTGACACGAATAATGGCGCGGTTTATTACCAAGATGGCGGTAAAAAAATTGCTGATTTTGAAGATGAAGGAGTTTTATTTCGTTCTGGAACGGAAATGGAAATTTTAAGTTATTTTTGGGAAAGTATTCGCAATTATAATCAGATTATCACTTTTAACGGTCGGGGATTTGACGCTCCTTATTTACATTTGCGTAGCGCGGTTTTAAAAATAAAACCAAGCCGAAACTTGATGCCTTATCGTTATGATTATAAAGTCCATTGCGATTTATTGGATCAATTTACTTTTTATGGAGCGTTTCGAAAATTTAATTTGGATTTTTACGCTAAATCTTTTGGCATTAAAAGTCCTAAAGAAGAAGGTATTGACGGGTCAGCGGTGACTGATTTATTTAAAAAGGGAAAATATAAAGAAATCGCTTATTATTGCGTTCGCGATCTGCGTGCCACTCAAGAACTGTGGAAATATTGGGATGAATATTTACGTTTTTAATTTGTTCGCGTTAAATTTGTGTTGAACAAATTTTTTAATTAAAGATAAGTTTTTGCGTTACGAAAATTTATCGGCACTTATTCTTAATTTTTTATACTATTTTTGTTTCGCAATAAATAAATATAAGTAAGCTTTGGCGGTGATCTGATTTATTACTGAAAGTTATTAAATAATTTCTGGATCCTCGCTTGCGCGGGGAATTGTAGGTGTTAGATAATTCGTTGGCAAAATAAAATGTAGGGACGAGAAGGGAAATGAAGAAACTATAGGGATGATAACAGAAACGCAAAGTGACAAAATAAGAGTTTTATAATTCAAGATAAATTAAAATTATGTTTAAAGTTAAAGATAAAATCGCTATTTTTGATATTGACGGCACTATTTTTCGTAAAAATCTTCATTTTGAGCTGATAGACGAGTTAGTTTGGATGAAAGTTTTTCCTCAATTTGTCAGGGAAGAATTAACCCGTTTATATTCTAATTGGCTTGAACATAAAGGAACTTATGAATCTTATCGTTCCGCTTTAATAACGCTTTATTCTAAACATATCAAAGGATGCCGAGTGGAAGATATTTTAAAAGCCAGTAATATAGTTGTTTCTTTTCATAAAAATCGTACTTATATTTTTGCTGAAAATTTAATAAAAAAGTTGAAAGAAAAAAAATATCACATTATCGCCATTTCGGGATCGCCTATAGAAATTGTTCGCGAATTCAATCAAAAACATCTTAAATTTGATCAGGTATTTGGAAGCGTTTATGAAATTGATGAAGATGGAGTTTATACCGGAAGAGAAAAATTTGTTCCTGTTGAAAATAAAGGAGAATTAGTAAAGCAGTATATTTCTGAAAACGATCTTACTCTGGAAAAATCTTTTGGAGTGGGGGACACTGAATCAGATGCTAGTTTTTTGGAGTTAGTGGAGTACCCGATTGCTTTCAATCCTAATCAAAATTTGAAAAAAATTGCTGAAGAAAAAAAATGGAATATTAAAGTAGAAAAAAAGGATGTAGTTTATAATGTAGCTAATAGTCTAAAATCGGACTTAATAGCTTAAAATAAAGATAACAAAAATTATGTTTAATTTAAATAAATTTTTAGATGATTCTTTGCGTAAAACGCTTTGGATTTGGTTACCGTTTGTGGCTCTGTTTAAATTAATCAAAGCGGTTATTGAGAAACTAAAAAAGTGAAAAATTTTTTTGTGTTTTTAAAATATTACGGTATTCTTTTTTTGTGGTTAGGGATTATTTTTTATTTTTCTTCTCTTTCCGGAACGCCCGGAAACGTCCATCAAGGAAGAGAATATCTTTGGTTTTATTTAGAAAGAAAAGGAGCGCATATTTTTGAGTATTTTGTTTTGGCTATGCTTTGGATTAGAGTGTTGCGTTTTCACGGAGTGAAAGGTTATTGGTTCTGGGCGAAAGTTTTGATTTTTCCCTTAGCATATTCATTTTCTGATGAATTTCATCAAACTTTTGTTTTTGGGCGAGAAGGGAAATTAACGGATATTGTTTTTGACGCGGCGGGTATAGTGGCGGCTTTGGCAATCTGGAAAAAATTTCCCAAATTTCCGTTTTTTTAATGTTTTGCTGTCATTTTCATTTTCTTTCTGTCATTCCCGCCCCCGTTTTCACGAGGTCAAACTC
>DYKS01000024.1 GCA_020722485.1 Candidatus Elulimicrobium sp.
CTAACGTTTCAAAAATTCCAAAATAAAATAGAGAAAAGTATAAACAACGCTAATTAAATTAACAAGACAAAAGAAAATGATTGTTTTTTGTATAGAATAAAATTATGATCAGTTTAAATAAATCGAATATTTTTTTTGTTTTGTCTCTAAACTTTATGGCGGGGGTTTTTACGCGGTCTTTTTGGAATTTTGATTTAGTTTTAATTTTAATTGTTTTTGTTTTAGCAATAATAATTTTAACTTTAAATTACAAAAATAAATACATTTGGCTTGCCGCGCTGGCGATTTTGTTTTTTGGGGGAGGTGTTTGGCGAACTGATTTTGAGTTGAATAAGATAGATAATTTAAATTTAGAGAATTTAGAGGGGAAAAATTTTTCCGGAATGGCGGTGATTGTCAAGGAACCGGAATTGAAAGAAAAATACCAGCAAGTGATCGTAAAGATAAATGTTCAAAACATTGAGGTCATTAAAGGCGTTCAAACTGACGAGAGGAAAAAGATAAAAGATAAAAAATCAAAAGACACTGAGAAGGTTTTAATTAATGCCAACTTGTATGAGAAATTGGAATATGGCGATGTATTAAAGATTAATTGTGATTTAAAAATTCCTGAAAATTTTTCCGAAAATTTTGATTACCAAATGTTTTTGGCTAAAGATAAAATTTATTATCTTTGCCAACACGCGAAAATAGAAAAAATCGCCAAAGGAAAAGGAAACCGTTTTTATGGCGGACTTTTGCGAATGAAAAATAAATTAGAAGAAAATGTTAATCGGGTTATTCCTCAACCGCAAGCGGCGTTGGGAAACGGATTATTATTTGGCGGAGATGAACGTCTTTCTAAAAATATTCAGGAAAAGTTTTCTCGTATTGGGATGACGCATATTTTGGCGGTTTCCGGATATAATGTGACGATTATTGCTAATTATTTGATTTTGCTGGGAGTTTTTTTGGGATTATGGCGACCGCAAGCTTTTTGGTTTGCCGTGGCGGGAATAATTTTATTTGTAGTGATGATTGGTTTTCCTTCTTCCACGCGCGCGGGAATAATGGGGACAACGCTCATTTGGGCGATGAAAAACGGAAGATTGGGCAATTCGCAAAACGCCATTCTTTTAGCTGGCGCGGTAATGCTTTTTTTCAATCCGTTGCTTTTACGATGGGATATTGGTTTTCAACTTTCTTTTTTAGCGGCCGCTGGCATTATTATTTTAAATCCCTTTTGGGAAAAATTTTTAATTAACAAAGTAAATTTTTTGGGATTAGGGGAAATAATTTTTATGACTTTTAGCGCGCAAATTTTTGTTTTGCCAATAATTTTATATAATTTTAAAACTTTATCAATTTCTTCTTTGCCGGCTAATTTATTGATTTTGCCGATCATTCCTTTAACGATGTTTTTGGTTTTTCTTACCGCTGTTTTTGGTTTGATTTTTTCTCCACTTTCTTTTGTTTTTGGCTGGTTGGCTTATTTTCCGTTAAAATATGAAATAGAGATAGTAAAATTTTTATCTAACTGGAAATGGGCAAATATGGAAGTAAATTTTACTTGGTTTTGGATGATTGCTTGGTATGCGATTTTATTCGCTATGGTAATTTTGTTTAAAAAAGAAAATATAAAAATATTAAATACTGATTTAAATTTTCGCAAAATAAATGAAAAATAAAAAATTAAAATTTTCGCTTTTAATGGCTTTGTTGATTATAGTTTTGATTTTAGGAATAATAATTTTTTATTCGCGTAATCTAACATTAAAAGTGGCATTTTTGGATGTTGGACAAGGAGACGCAATTTTGTTAAGTCAAGGAAATGTTCAAGTACTAGTGGACGGAGGAAGAGGCGGGAAAATTTTATTAGAACGATTGGGTGAGCAAATTCCTTTTTGGGATCGCAATATTGAAGCGATTATAGCTACTCACCCGGACAGCGATCATATTGGCGGTTTGCCGGATGCATTAAAGATATATAGAGCAAAAACCATTATTGAAACTCGGGCAGAAAGTCAATCAGAAACTTTTGTCGCTTGGCGAAAGGCGACAGATCAGGAAAACGCGAAACATTTAGAAGGTTTACAAGGGATGAAATTTTTGTTTCCCGGCGGAGCAAAAGCAGAAATTCTTTATCCGTTTGCGTCAGTGCCGGTTGATGCCAAAGACAAAAACAAAGACAGTATTGTATTGAAAGTGAGTTTTGGAAAAAATGATTTTTTACTAACTGGCGATTTAACGCAAGAAGGAGAAAATATTTTAGTGGACAGCGGAGAAAATTTAGAAGCGGAAATTTTGAAAGCGGGACACCACGGTTCTCGTTCGTCTAGCGGAGAGAAATTTTTAGATGCTGTTCGACCACGAGAAGCGGTGATTTCCGCGGGCAAAAATAATAGTTATGGGCATCCGCACCGAGAAGTATTAGAAAGATTGCGAGCGCGGGGAATAAAAATTTTCAGAACAGATGAATTCGGAACTATTGTTTATAAATGTCCGACACCGGAGGAAAATTGCGCGCTTTTGTTTAACAAATAATCCATTTCGTTGCCGATCTAAAATTTGATTATCATCGGAAAATGTGATAACTTAAAAATATTAATTAAATATTAATTTGATTATTTTAACGAAAAATATGACAGAGCATTTGAAAAAAGAAAGAACTTTTGTAATTATTAAACCTGATGGAGTCCAACGATCATTGATGGGAGAGATTGTTAGACGTTTTGAACGCGCGGGATTAAAATTTGTAGCGATGAAATTTTTGCTTCCTACCGAGAAACAATGTTGGGAACATTACAATAAAGATGATAAATGGTTTTTAGAAAAAGGAGAAAGAATTGTGGCGGAGCGAAAAAAAGCTGGTTTGCCTGTAGAGAAAGACGCTATTGAATACGGAAAAGATATTGTGCGTCAGCTGGTTTATTTTATGACATCTGGACCAGTATTGGCTTTTATTTTGGAAGGAAATAAAGCGGTGGGAGTGGTAAAAAAAATTGTTGGAGCGACCGAGCCTTTAACTTCCGATATTGGCACTATTCGCGGTGATTTGACGGTGGATTCTTATGATTTAGCTGGTTTAGATGAAAGAGCGGTACGCAATTTAATTCATTGTTCGGATAGTTCTGAAGAAGCGCAAAGAGAAATTAAAATTTGGTTCTCGGATGAAGAAATTATTAATTATCGCTTGGTACAGGAACAAATTTTGTATGATGTAAATTTGGATGGAATTTTGGAATAAAAGAAAAAAAGGATAATAAGAGAATTTCCAGTTTTGTTTTAGTGGCTTTTAAGGATAATTATATTTTAAGAAGTGATTTTTTATTGTTCCTTCGGCAACGTGTATTTTCTTTTTTCATTGGAGGTACGTAATGATAACTATTAGGTAGGTTGTTTATTTTTTTTCGTCTCGAGTGGCTGATGTTCGAATAGAAAATAATTAAATAACAGATCTAATAAATAAACATAAAAAATATGCTGGTAAATTTTTTGCTTATTATTTCAGTGGTTTTGCTTTTAGCCGTGGCCTTGATGGTCTATTTTCTTTTAACCAAAAAAGAAGATCGCTCCGATCAAGAAAAGTTATCGGCGATGATGGAGCGACTGGCCATTATTTCCGAAGAGAACAAAGAGTTGCGCCAAACAATTGATCGCAAACTTTCAGAAACGCACGCGGCTACGCGCGATAGTATCAGTCATAGCGGGCGAGTTATACAAGGAATACATGAACAATCCGTGCGGCAGATCGCGGCAATTACGGAAAAACTGACTAAACTGGAAGAGACCAATAAACAGGTAGTGGGTTTTTCAGAGCAGTTAAAAAATTTACAAGATATTTTAAAAAATCCAAAACAAAGGGGGGTGTTGGGGGAATATTTTTTGGAAGAAACCTTGAAAAATGTTTTACCACCTAATTCTTATCAAATACAGTATAGTTTTCATGATGGAGAAATCGTGGATGCGGTAGTGTTTGTTAAAGATAAAATTGTGCCGATTGATTCTAAGTTTTCGTTGGAAAATTATGAACGAATTTTGAATTGTCGCGATGAAGGCGAACGCGAGCAGTTGGAGAAATCTTTCAAACAGGATTTAAAAAATCGAATTGATGAAACTTCTAAATACATTCGTCCGGAAGAAAACACGACTGATTTCGCTTTTATGTTTATCCCGTCTGAAGCGATTTATTATGATCTTTTGATTAATAAAGTGGGAACGGTTAAAATAGACACTCGCAGTATGATTGAATACGCTTTTCGCGACAAGCGCGTGGTAATTGTTTCTCCGACTTCTTTCTTGGCATATTTACAAACTGTTTTACAAGGATTGCGAGCGATGCAGATAGAAGAATCAGCCAAAGAAATTCGCGCCAATGTGGAAAAATTAGGAAAGCATTTGAAAGCTTTTGATGAATTTTATAAAAAACTAGGTAGTAGTATGTCAACTACAGTTAATCACTACAATAATGGCTACAAAGAGTTGGGAAAAATTGATAAAGACGTGGTTAAAATTGCCGGCGGAGAAAAACAAATAGAACCACTGGTTTTGGAAAAACCTAAGATGGAAAATTAAACAAGTTTTTTTTATTTTTCTTATTACAAAGGAAAAAAAGTCTATTGAATAAAAAATAATTTTATGCGGCAATCTCAACTTTTTACCAAAACACAAAAAGAATTTCCCAAGGGAGAAATTTCTCGTAACGCTCAACTTTTAATTCGGGCGGGTTTTATTGATAAGCTGATGGCTGGAGTTTATACGCTTTTACCGCTTGGTTTGCGTGTTCATAAAAAAATAGAAAATATTATTCGGGAAGAGATGAATAAGTTAGGCGCGCAGGAAATTTTTATGCCTTCGCTTCAACCTAAAGAAAATTGGGAGCAGACCGGACGATGGAAAACGATGGATGATTTATATAAAGTGATTGATATTAGCGGTCGAGAAATGGCGTTGGGACCGACCCATGAAGAAATTGTCTCTCCGCTGGTAAAAAAATTTGTCAATTCTTACAAAGATTTGCCATTTGCGGTTTATCAATTTCAAAACAAATTTCGGATGGAGTTGCGTTCTAAATCAGGAATTTTACGCGGACGAGAATTTATAATGAAAGATCTATATTCTTTTCATCTTGACGAAAAAAGTTTGGATGAGTTTTATGAAAAAGTCAAAGAGGCTTATTTTAATATTTTCTCTCGTGTCGGATTAAAAGAAAAAACTTATCTGACTTTTGCGTCTGGTGGATCTTTTTCTCGTTATTCGCATGAATTTCAAACCGTTACTCTAGCTGGAGAAGATATTATTTATGTTTGTGAAAAATGCGCGTTAGCGATAAATAAGGAGATTAAAGGAGAGACTAGTAAATGTCCTGTGTGTGGCGGAGAAAAATTTCGCGAAGAAAAAGCTATTGAAGTAGGCAATATTTTTAAATTAAAAAACAAATATTCTCATCCTTTTGATTTAAGTGTAACGGATCAAAAAGGAGAAAAAAAGGAAGTGGTAATGGGTTGTTATGGTATTGGATTAGGAAGATTACTGGGAACGATCGTGGAAGTGTACAATGATGAAAAGGGAATATTGTGGCCAGAAACGGTGGCGCCTTTTCAGGTTCATTTGATTGAAGTGCCGAGCGAAAATCCGGAAGTGAAAAAAACAGCCGAAGAAGTTTATACCGAGTTAGAAAAAAAAGGAAGAGAAGTTTTATATGACGATCGGGAAGTAAGCGCCGGGGAAAAATTTGCCGACGCGGATTTGATTGGGATTCCTTATCGAGTGGTAATAAGCGAAAAATCTTTGGCGAAAGGGGGAGTTGAGGTGAAAAAGAGAAGCGAAGAAAAAAGTCAAATTATGAAATTAGAAGAGTTAATTAAAGTTTTAACGATGTAATTTTTTGTTAAATTATTTAAAAAACAATTCCAACGGATAACTTCGCGGGAATTGCGGAAAAAAATTATGTCGGATGATATTGGATTGGGAAAATTTTTTGTTAAATTGATAGCGAGTATCTCAGGGCTATTTATACTGTTGATATCGCTATTATTGCTTTATTTTAAAAAGTTTTATAAGAATAGAAACGAAAGTACTCTTTAAAAAAAGATGTTTATAGTAGTATCAATTATTATTATCGCGATTCTAATATTTTTTTGATTCTGAGATTTATAATATAATAGTAATAAATGTTATTACTAATCAATGATTTAAAATAATTCAATGAATCTAGCCAAAAAACTTCTTACAATATTTTTAATTCTTGCGTTTATATTATTTCCTTTTGATTTTTCAATCTCTTTTCTTCCAATTCTTTTGCTGGGGAATACCAAGAAATAACTAGTGATATCGTTTGGACTACCGATAAAACAATTGACGGTTATCTGTTTATAGAAAATGGAGCCACTCTAACTATTGAAAAAGGAGTAGTTGTCACTTTTATGGGAGAATATTCTTCAATAAGTGTAGAGGGAAAATTAATAGCCAAAGGAACTCCGAAAGAAAGAATAAAATTTTAGGGAGAAACAGCCGATTTAGTTTATCAGACTTTAACTGGGTATCTTCCTACCGGAGAAATTACTTTCTAGGAAACTGGCAGTCTTCTTGTTTTTTTTGTCTTCTCTCCCATAGATCTTAAAGTTATCGCTCCTGATGGGACGGAAATGGGAGTGGGAACGGATTACGATTATGAAAACGGAGCTTTTTATTCTAAATATTTGTTAGAAAACGGAGAAGAATCGGAATTTCTCACCATTCCCAATCCGATTGACGGAGAATATCAAATTATTGCTCAAGGCACCGGAACGGGAAATTACAAGATTGAAGCCACTCAAATTTCTCAAAACGAAGAAACCGGAGAAGTAACGGAATCTATCGCTGTTATTGAAGGAGAAGCCCAAGAAGGAGAAGAAACCAAACATAAAATCAAAAAAGAAAACAATGAAGTAACTCTTAATAAAGAAAAACAGTCGATTACTATTGACTCTATCTTGAAAGACATTGATAATTATTATCAGCAGGGATTGATTAAAACCAAGAAAGATAAAAAAATACTCACCCAAGCGGTCAAAAATTTAAAACACATCCAATTATCTTTGGAAAAACTTCCTTCTTATTGGATATTCTCGTCTAAAGCTAAGGAGAAACTGACTCAAATTATTCAAAAAAGATTTAATCGTTATGTGGATATAATCATTAATTATATCAATCAACATCCGGACCAATTTATCGCTCCGGAAGCTAAGGAATCTTTGATTGAGAGTTTGGAGGAAGTGAAGTATTAGAAAAATTTAGAATGGCGCGTATTTTAAAGTATTTCGTAGTTCAGATAAGAATTGACAACTAATATTTAATAATTGAAACTAATAATATGGAATATTTTGAAATTAATGGCGGTAAAAAATTGAAAGGAGAGATTGAAGTTAATGGATCCAAAAATGCGACAGTGGCGTTGTTGGCGGCGTCTTTGATTAATTGCGGCAAAACTGTTTTGAAAAATGTTCCTCAAATAGAAGAAGTTAATCGTTGGTTGGAAGTTTTAGAAAGTCTGGGCGTAAAGATTGAGCATCAAGGAAAAACACTGACATTGCTTTCTCCTCGTAAAATTAATATTGATGCTATTAACCAAAAAGCGGCGAAACAAACAAGAAGCGTTATTTTGCTTTTAGGCGCGCTATCTGGACGGTTAAAAAAATATTTTATTCCTCAAGCGGGGGGATGTAAATTGGGCAGTCGCACAGTGCGGCCGCATTTGTTTGCGTTGGAAAATTTTGGTTTAAAAATTAAAATTGTCAAGAATGGATTTGAAGTGGATGCTTCTCAGTCAGAGCAAGCGAAAAAGATAGTGCTTTATGAATCGGGCGATACTGTAACGGAAACGGCTTTATTGGCGGCGGCGCAACGGGAAGAAAAAACCATTATCAAAATGGCTTCCGCTAATTATATGGTGCAGGATTTGTGTTTTTTCTTGGAAAAGTTGGGAGTGAAAATTAAAGGCGTTGGTACTGCTACTTTGGAAGTGGAAGGCAAAAAAGAATTTAAAAAAGATATAGTTTATGAAATTAGCGAAGATCCAATTGAAGCGATGTTTTTTATTAGTTTGGCGGTGGCGACTAAAAGCGAATTATTGATCAAAAGATGTCCTTTGGATTTTTTGGAATTGGAGCTTTATAAACTAGAAAAAATGGGACAATATTATGAAATTATTCGGGAGTATCGCGGCAGAAACGGAAAGGTTCGTTTAGGAGATTTGAGAATTATTCCTTCTTCTTTGAAAGCGCCGGAAGATAAAATTCATAGCTTGCCTTTTCCCGGAATTAATATTGACAATCTCCCTTTCTTTGTTCCGATTGCGATGATGGCGCGCGGACGCACTTTAATTCATGATTGGGTTTTTGAAAATCGCGCGATTTATTTTATGGAGTTGGCGAAATTGGGCGCGCGTTTGACTTTATTGGATCCTCATCGGGTTTATGTGGAAGGGCCAAGTAAATTAAAAGCGGCGGAAATGATGGCGCCGCCCGCTTTACGTCCGGCGGCGATTATTTTAGTTGCGATGTTAGCCACTCCGGGACATTCTATTTTGCGTAATGTTTATTCTATCAATCGCGGTTATGAAAATTTAGAAAAAAGATTGCGTTCTATTGGCGCGGATATTCGGTTGGTGAAATAATTTTGAATAAATTTGAATATTTTTTTAATTTTTGAATAACAAACAATAAATAATTAAGAAAAAAGAGATAAAAAATTATCCACAGGCGGTTTTTATTTCTCTCTGAACATGATGAGATACATAGGTAACATCTTAAAAATCAAAAAATATAATTGTCTAAGCGATAGTGTTAGCGAAAAAATTTATCCGAAATTTATTCGTAATGAAGAAGGACTGGATTCCCGCCTTCGCGGGAATAACAATAGAAACGCGGGAATGAAATAACAAAAACGAGATTCTGAAATAAGTTCAGGATGACAATATCATTAAATTCAGGATACAATATCAGAATTTAAATGATATTGTGAAACCTAATAGTTGATTATTTATT
>DYKS01000025.1 GCA_020722485.1 Candidatus Elulimicrobium sp.
CGTTTTGTTTTTAACAGAGAAGAAGACAAAGCAAGAAGTTATGTATCAAATTTTTGTTGAGCCAAAAGGTGATCAATTTTTAGACGCGCAAAATACTTTTGAGCAATCAAAAGAAGGTTGGAAGCAGAAACTATTAATTGAAATTGAAAAAAATCATACAGTTGATTTGAAGATAGAAAATAAGGATTTTCGTTTGATCGGTTTGCCTTTCTTTAACGAAGGACAAGTGAATAGTGCTTTGCGTGAAAAGTTTGAAGAAGTGTTTGAAAAACAGTTGTTGAGTTAAAATAAAAAGTGGCGCGCCAACTTTGTTAGCTTTAATTCTTTTTGCACATAGATTTCCACTTCTATTTTTTTGTTCATCAAGCGATTAAGAGCATCCTCCAGATATTCTTTAATGCTGGTTTCTTTCTCCATCTCGCGCAGTGCTGCCTGCTCAAAGGATTCGTGCGGTTTTACATTGCCGGTGATTGGTTGCCAAAAGCCACCTTTTTGTGAATTTCTTTTAAGGATAAGAAAAAGGATTTTATTATTTTTCTTTCTTTTCTTCCGCGGTTTTGGTTTTGACAGTTTCTTTTTTCTTGGTGGATTTCTTTTCTTTATTTTCCTCTTTCGTTACTTTTTCCTTCTTCTCTTTTTTCGTTTTTTTCTCCGCTTTCTCCGTTTCCGGTTTTTTCTCTTCTTTTTTAACGATCATTAAACTCATTCGGTGTTCTTTGGGTTCAATAGAAAGAATTTTCCAATTATAGGTTTCTCCAACTTTTAAAACTTTATCCATTTTTTCTCCGGGATAAACTTCATTAAACTCGCTTATGTGCGCTAACCCGTGTATATCTTTGTCTAGGTAAACGAACGCGCCGAAATGATTGATTTTATTCACTATTCCGGGATAAATTTTTTCTATTTCGTATTTTTGGGCGATATTATCCCAAGGATCTCTTTCTAATGCTCGCAGAGAAAGGGAGATGCGATTGTCTTCAATGCCGATGATTTTGGCGTTCACTCGGTCGCCGACTTTAACGATTTTGCGCGGATCATCAATCAATTGCCAAGCCATCTCTGAAATATGAACTAATCCTTCAAGTTCGTCTTCCAATGAGCCAGAGTTTTTTTTGGAAGGCGGTAAAAATTTAACAAAAGCGCCAAAGTCAACTATTCCGCTTATCCTTCCTTCAATTATATCTCCAATTTTTAATTCGGCGATCGCTTCCTTTTCTGTTTCGTTGAAAACGGATTTTTCGCTAACGATTAATTTTTCTGTTTCTTTGTCGGCGTCTAAAATACGGACTTTTAGCTCTGTGCCGATTAATTTTTTAAGAATTTCCAAAATTTTGTTTTTATTTCCGTCCTCCACGCGCGGATAATTTTTGGAGGATAATTGGGAAACAGGCAAGAAACAGGAAATCCCATTAACTTCGGTAATTAAACCGCCTTTATTTGCTCCTAATATTTTTACCGAAATGATTTCTTCTTTGGTCATTTTTTCTTTAATATCTTGCCATATTTTTTCATAAGAAGCTTGGCGGATAGAAAGCTCCATTATACCGTCTTCATTTTCCGTTTCCAGAACAACGGCGGTTATTTGGTCGCCTTTTTTTATTTTAGAAAAGGGACGCATACCGTCTCGAGTTTCTTTACCCAAGATAATTCCAATTCCAAACGGAGAGAAATCTGCTAGAATAGAATTGGAAGAAATAGAGATAATTTTTCCTTGAAGAGTATCTCCTGGCATAGGAATTTCAGTGTAGTTTTCTTCCAATAAATTTTCCATCGAAGAGTTGCTCGCGGTTTTTTGTTTGTTATCTTTTGCTTTGCTTTCGTCCTTTTTTTTGGCAGAAGTTTTATGCGAATAAATTTTTCCAATTTTGTCAATTTCTTCGGCCAATTTGTTTAAAATGTTTTTTTTATTAACCATATTTCGCTTGTTTATTGGCGCAAACGTGTTCACCAAATTTAATAATTAAACGTTTGAAATAAAAAAACCCCTTTTAAAGAGATTTTCGCAAGCAATCTCTGAGGTTTTTTCACTTTAATAATTATAATTTAAAATTTTAATTTTGGCAAGGAATAACGCTAGCGCGATTCATTGTTTTTAATTTCAAAAGAAGGCAGGTTTTTCCCTTTGTAAATTTCAATGAAATTATTGGGGCGATTGTGAATAAAAAGCCGCCAAACTGGATTCGGTTCAATCACTTTCGCTTCTTTGATTTGGTTCCATCTTTTTGCTTGAAGTTGTTTTCCTCTTCGAGTTACGACATAATAATCAATATTTTTAAATGTGCCGCCTTCGTATTTTTTTATGCCGCTGCCTCGAATGCATTTGCCGAGGAAAAAATTACAAAAGCCTTCATAGTCGGCCCAGGCGGTCATATTGCGCGCGTTCGGCAAGCTATTCAAATATTGCGCCGCTTCGTAGCCGCCATAGCCCCAAGCGGTGGCGACGCTGTGTTTTTTGGGTAAAAGAATGTTGGTGTAGTTGAAATAGAATGGTTTGGCGAGCCATAGTGAAATTATTCCCGACAAAAACAATCCGCTTAATATTACCCAAAAAATCCAATTTTTGGCAAAGAAAAAACGATCGGCGAAAAAACGGTAAAAATAAAACGCTCCATAAGCGGAGATAAGAAGAAAGACAGGATAAAGAATAATTCCGTAACGAATATTTACCAATAATTTTTGCGAAATGACAGCTAGATAGAACAAAACGATAAAGGAAAGCAGGGAAAATTTCAAAAAAGACGCACTGTGTTTTCGAAAATTAAATATCCAAACCGCCAGCGCTAACAAGCTTGCCAAAAGTGCTGGCGTACCTACGGTGAAAACCAATGGACGGATTTCAAAAAATATTTTTTTAAATACGCTAGTTTCCTGAAAACGAGTTCCGCGCGCTTGATCAAAAGCTATTTTAGGAAGATGGAACAAATTATCTAACATCCAATTAAACGTAGTGGCGAAGAAAAGCAAGAAAAGTGCCGCTACCAAAAAAGTGAAGACATAAGGGTAGATCTGGCGGGTGAAACGCGAGACGCGCCAGAGAAAAAAACTTTTCAAAAAATAAATGTCAACAAAAAGCACTCCGAAAATTAAACCGAAAGCGTCGGTAATCAAGTTGATATTTTTAGAATTTTCAAAACCGATAGTGCCCGTATATAAATATGAAGGATGAACAAAAACGGCTGGCATTCCAAGCGCGAAAATAAATAAAGTTCCTGTTAGAAAAACTAAATAAGCGAAGAACCCCTTTTGTGTTTCTCTTTGAAATCTATTTTTTTCTTTATCGGAAGAAAAAAACAGAAAATAAGCGATAGTGATGAAAAAAAGATAAACCAAAAGAAAAATGGTGGTGTATTTGCTAAGAAGCGCCAGTCCACTAAAAAAAGTGGCTAGGAAAAGGTATTTCCATTTTTTCTTTTGAAGAAAAAGTAAAAAACTAAATAATGCTCCAGCGGTGGTAGTCCATAGTAAACTATCCGGATTAACAATCTGAGAAATTCCTAAAAGAATAGGAGAAAGAAAAACAAAAAGACTGAAAAAAAGAGAAATTTTAATATTTTTAGTAAGAGAATAAACGCAAAAAGAGAGGATTAAAATTAAAAAAGCGTTAGTCAATAATACTGGCAATCGAAAATAAAAAGCGGTTCGTTCATTAATTTGGGGGTTAGAAATAAGATAATATTTTCCTTTTTCAATCACTTTTTTTTCTGGTTCAGTGTCAAAAAAAAGTCCAAAACCGGAGACAATGGCGGTGGTGATACCCGGTTTGTCATTGATATGCGTATTTTCCCAGTCGCCAGAAAGAAGCGCTTTCCAATAATTATGCACTCTGCCGATAGTGGGATTAGCAAACCATAAATCTTCGTCGGCGGTATGAAATTTTCCGAGATGGTGTAATCCGAAACTTATAAAAACAACAAAAAAAAGACTAAGAATAGCGATATTTGCTTTTGAAAAAAAATTATTTTGCATAAATAAAAAGCAAAGAATTGAAAGGTTGATTAATTTTTTTAGATTTTTCGTTGTTTGTTTTATTGTATCTTGTAATATATCATAAGATAAAAGAAAAGCAATTTAGTTTTAGGATTTAGTTTTATGTTTAAAAAAATTTTTTCCAGAGAAAAAATAACAGAATATTTTTTCTACGCGCTGGTTTTTTTTCTACCATGGCAAACAATCTGGTTGGCGCGGGAAGTTTGGGTTGGCGGAGCGAAATGGGAATACGGAACCATTGGCGTTTATTTTTCTCAAGTTGTTTTGATTGTTCTTTTAGCGCTTTTCTTTTGGTCACATCAGAGAGATTTTTTTTCTTATTGGCCAAAAAGTTTTTTATTTTGGTCAGGAACTTTTTTTATTGCTTGGAATTTTTTTTCTATTATTTGGGCGCCGGACAAATTATTGGCGTTTTATTTTTTTCTAAAATTGCTGTTGACGGCGGGACTTTTTATTTTAACGCGAAGAATTTCTTTTTCTTGGGAAAAGTTATTAATCGTTTTTTTATTGGCAGCTTCTTTACAAGGAGTATTGGCGATAGGGCAATTTTTGACGCAAAAAGATTTTTCCAGTTTGATTTTAGGAACTTCTTCTCATTTAGCTGAAATGGGCGGATCTTCAGTGGTAGAGACTGAAAGTGGACGTTGGTTGCGGGCTTACGGAATTTTTTCCCATCCGAATATTCTAGGCGGATATTTAGCGGCGGTTTTAATATTTATAGGAATGAACGGAAAAATTTTTTCGCGAGTGAAATTTGGCAAAACACTTATTTATGTATCTGCCGCGTTTATTTTCTCCGGGTTGCTGGTTTCTTTTTCTCGCGCCGCTTGGCTATCCGTAGTAATAGGATGGGCATTGGTTTTTATTTTCAATAAAAATAAAAAATACGGGAGACAATTGTTAAAAATTTCTTTTATTTTTCTGATGCTTGTTTTAATTTGGATAAGCGCTTTTCCTTCTTTATTTTTAACTCGGACGACGGCAACGGCGCGTTTGGAAAAGAAATCTTTATTTGAACGTAAAGAATATACGGCAATGGCGCGAGAAATTATAAAAGAAAACTTATTCTTTGGTGTTGGAGCAGGAAATTATACTTTAGCGGCGAGACAATTAAATAATGATTTGTATTCGGTTTGGAGTTATCAGCCGGTTCATAATGGGATTTATTTGATCACATCGGAATTAGGAATAATCGGTTTGTTTTTTTTCATAATCTGGGTGTTTTTTTTGTTCCGTCAAACATGGTTGGATTCTTATCCTCTTTGGGCGGTTTTTTCTTTTTTCTTTCTGGCGGATCATTGGCTTTGGACTTCTTGGTTTGGTTTGGCTTTATTTTTTTTGTTTGCCGGTTTGGCAAGAAGAAAAGAGAAATAATTTTTGCTTTATTTTTTAAAAGAAGGTAAATTTTTAGTTAAGCAAGATTTAATATTATGCCGGAATTGCCCGAAGTACAAACTATCGTGGATGATTTAAACAAGAAAATTAAAGGCGATACCATCGTCGGTTTTTGGAGTGATTGGAAAAAGGCGATAAAAAATGAAAGTTTCAGCCATTTTCAAAAAGAAATCAACAGAAGAAAAATTTTAAAAATTTATCGGCGAGGAAAAAATATTTTTTTGGATTTATCAGGTAGCAAAACATTGTATATTCATTTAAAAATGACGGGACATTTACTGGTAAAACCGCGAGTAAATTTAAAATTAAAGATCAAAAAAGATTCAAATCAGGAAAAAAATTATTTTAACGAAAAAGTTAATCAATACATTCATCATATATTTTATTTAGTCAAAGATTTATCCATTATTAAAAAAAATAAAGTTAAAGTTTTTGATAAAACTTTAGAATTTTCCGATTTGCGTAAATTTGGCAAAATCGTTTTAGGAGATACGGATAAAATTCAAGAATTGGCGGAAATAAAGAAATTGGGCGTGGACGCGTTGAGTTCGGAATTTACAAAAGAAAGGTGGCGAGAAATTTTAAGAAGAAGAAAAAATAAATCTATTGGGTTGGTTTTAATGGAGCAAGAACTTTTAGCGGGCATTGGCAATATTTACCGCAGTGAAATTTTATTTGAAGCGGGCGTTCATCCGAAACGTAAAATTGAAAAATTGACAGAACTAGAAAAAGATAAAATTTTTTTTCAAATTGGAAAAGTATTGCGTAAAGCGATTAAATTGCGGGGAACTTCGGATAGCGATTATCGCGATACAAACGGTGCTCCCGGCGGTTTTCAAAAAGTTTTGAAAGTTTATCGACGAGATGGGAAAAAATGTAAAAAGTGTGATACAATAATAAAAAGGATAAAACTAGGACAAAGAAGCGCTTTCTATTGTCCTGTTTGTCAAAAATAACTTGTTAAAAAAATAAAAAAATGGACAATAAACAAAAAGTATTTATCGCTATTGCCGCCTTTTTATTGGCGAGTATTATTTTTTATTTCGCGATCGGGCGGAATATGTTGCGCGAACGTAGAGCGAAAAAAATTAAGTTGGAACAAACGCAAGAAATTCCTAGCTATACCATTGCTAATCAAGGTAATGTAAGTCCGCTTTCTGGATTGCCTTGCGAAAATTGGAATCGTCGCGCCGTGGCGGTAATGCAACCGGCGGATATCCAAGCTAGGCCGGCAGCTGGTTTTTCTGAAGCGGATATGGTGATTGAAATGCCGGTAATCACCGCTTCTATCACGCGGCTGATGGGTGTTTATATTTGCAATACTCCTTCCGAGGTGGGATCGGTGCGCAGCGCGCGGCATGATTTTATTCATTTGGCAAAAGGATTGGATGCCATCTTTGTTCCTTGGGGGCGTTCCGAAACGCACGGGGAAAACGATTCTGTCGGTTTGGCGCAAGGAATTTTAAATCGCAAGGAAATTGAAAGTATCAATTGCAATCAAGATGCAGGTAAATCAGCTACCGAGTGTTCCAAAAATCCTTGTTTTCGCAAAGACGGAATGTCGCGCGGAGTGGATTCCGGTTATATCAATTTGTCGGAAGTTTACGCTTGCGCTCAAGAGTTTGGTTATCGTTTAGAAAATGAATTTCCGGGTTACCCTCATCAGGATGAAGATCCGCTAGAAAATCGTCCTCAAGGCGGACATTTGCGAGTGGCTTTCGCTGGCGCTTACGCGGTGGAATATGATTACGATAGAAATTCCAATACTTACTTGCGTTTTTGGGGCGGTAAAGAAGATATGGATAGAAACAATGGGCAAAGAATTGCTCCTAAAAATGTCGCGGTATTGTTTGCTAAATCGGAACAGATAGAAGGGCAATACAATAATGTTCAGTTAGGCGATCCTTGGTATGATGTTTCCGATTCAGGAGAAGCGTATTATTATTTCAACGGACGGGAATATAAAGGTAGCTGGAAAAAAGACAAATCCATCATTTCCAGCAAATTATTTTTTTATGACAGCGATGGTAAAGAAATAAAATTTGTTCCTGGTCAGATCTGGGTTGAAATTTTAGAGCCGGGTCAAAATTTGCGTTGGGTTCCGGCTTAGATTTATTAAAAGAAGAATGTGTTGGATATTAAATAAAAGGAAAAAATTATCTTTTTATGTTGATGTTTTTATATGGCGAAGACGACTTTCGTTCTTATGAAAAATTGAAAGAAATAAAAATAGATTTTGAGAAAAAAAACGCCGGCTTCTCGACCGCTGTTTTTTTTGATTGTGAAGAAAAATTTAGTTTGGAAAAAATTAAAGAAGGGATACTTTCTAGCGGTTTGTTTTCTGTTAATAAAATAATAGTGTTAGAAAATTTTATAGTTAGCGCTAATCCGGAAGAGAAAAAAGAGCTTGCGGATTTTTTAGAAAAAAAAACGATGGTTTTTTCCGAAAGTAATGTGGTTGTTTTTTATGAAAAAAACGTTCCTGCCCAAAACGATCGATTTTTTAAATTCTTGTTATCACGAGCTCAATGTTTGAATTTTCAAAAATTGGCTGGTGTTTCTTTGGAACGTTGGGCGCAAGAAAGATTGGCGAAGCGTGGAATGAAAATTGAGAAAAAAGCTTTAAACAAGTTGGTGGCTTATGCCGGAGATGATTTGTGGCAGATGAATAACGAGTTGGAAAAATTGGAAAGTTATGTTAGTGAAGAAGACGCAGAGAAAAATTTCGAAAAAGAAATTAAAGAAGAAGATGTTGATTTATTAACGACGGCAAAAATTCAAGTTAATATCTTTGAAACAGTGGAAGCGTTGAGTGCGGGAGATAAAAAAAGAGCGTTAAAATTATTGTATGATCGCTTAAGAGCGGGGGACGATCCCCATTATGTTTTTTCAATGTATGTATATCAATTTCGCAATCTTTTAAAAACTGGCGCGTATTATTTTCAAGGGATACGAGATATTTATGCCATAGCGCGCCAAACTCGTCAGCATCCTTTTGTGGTAAAAAAAGCGATGACGCAATTGGGCGCTTTTTCTTGGCAAAAATTAAAATTTATTTATCGCAAATTGGAAAAAATCGATCGGCAAGTTAAAACCGGAAAAAAAGATATTTTATTGGCTTTGGATCAATTTGTGGTGGAATTTTAAAAATAAAAAACGAGCTCGAAAGCTCGTTATTGAAGACAA
>DYKS01000026.1:0-5598 GCA_020722485.1 Candidatus Elulimicrobium sp.
CTTGAAATCGCCAAGCGAGGTGTGGAAATGGCAATAGAAAAAGACGAACAAGAAGCGGAAAAATGGATTGAGGAAAAATTAAAGGAAATAAAAATAGAAATCTGAAAAAGAATTTGCCGTCAAACCTGCCTGCCGGCAGGTAGGGAAAAACTTGGAATTGTCCTTTTCGCTTTCGCCAATTTTTATTGAGATTAGTTGACTTGGCGCAAGATATCTAGCGTTATATTACCGAAAATGGGATAAGGAAATTTCAGTGATTTGCGTATTAGTTTGACGATGCTGGTTTGTAAACCGTATTTTAAGACGGAGGATATTTTAGAGGGAGAAATCATATTATTTTTTATTTGGTATAAATAGAGAAAATCCTTTATTTAAGCTATTTTTTACTGAAAAGGCTTGACTTTGTTCGGTTTTTTTGGTAATTTTAATTGTGTTTTAGAAATTGTCGAATGGAATGAAAATTATGAATTTTTTAAATGTTTTACAAATAGTGGTTTCTCTTTTGCTGATGACGGCTATTCTTTTGCAAAATAGAGGCGCTGGTTTAAGCACTGCTTTTGGAGGGGATTTTGGAGGATATTATTCCAAAAGAGGAATGGAGAAATTTTTGTTTTATTTTTCTCTCTTGTTATCCGCGCTTTTTATTATTTTAGCGATTGTCGAAAATTATCGTTGATTTTTCGGCAAGTTTTTTGATTGCGAAAACGCGTTTTTAATTTTTTAATTTCAAGCATATTCGTAATTTTTTTAAAAATAATTCGTTTAATTTCAATTATTGGCTGAAAGCGACTCGGTTTTTTAATTTTAGAGAAAAAGCGCTGGTTTTATTTTTATTTTCAGCGCTTTTGGCGGTTTTTGCTTTTTGGATTTTTAGTCTTTATCATTTTTTTACCGTTCCGGTACCTGCTTATGGCGGACGTTATACAGAAGGAATCATTGGTGGTCAACCGATGCATATCAATCCTTTGTTTTCTTCTACCAATGAAACGGATGCCGATTTGACGCGCTTGATTTACAGCGGACTTTTCAAGTATAATAAAGAGGGAGAAATAACGGAAGATTTGGCGGAAAGTTGGCAAGTTTCCGAAGATAAACAAACATACACGGTTTATTTGAAAAAAAATATCCTTTGGCACGATGGGGAAAAAATGAACGCGGAGGACGTCTTATTTACTTTGAATGCTATACAAGATCCAGCTTATAAAAGTTATTTGAGATACGAGTGGAACGGAATTGAAGTTAAACAAATTGACGATTATACTTTGGAATTTCATTTGGAAAAACCATATTTTGGATTTTTGGAAAATTTAACGGTGGGAATTTTACCTAAACATATTTGGGAAAATATTTCGGCTGAAAAATTTCCGTTGGCTGATTATAATTTGAAACCGATCGGAACCGGACCATTTATGTTTGATGATTTTCAAAAAGATTCTCAGGGAAATATTTTGAATTATCAGTTGCGGTCTTTTGAGAATTATTACGCAGGTCGCCCTTATATTAATCAATTATGGTTTAGTTTTTATCCTGATGAAGACGCGGCATTGATAGCAATGAAAAAAAAAGAAATTCTTGGCATAAAAAATATTCCTCATTTTCAAAAAAACACAGAACAGAAAGAAAAACAATTTTTTTATCGATTAAATATTCCTCGTTATTTTGTTGTCCTTTTTAATCAAACCAAGAGTTTTCCTTTGGCGGAAAGTAAGGTTAGAGAAGCTTTAGTTTTGGCGACTAACAAAAACGAAATTATTGAAAAAGTGTTGGACGGAGAGGGACAGCCAGTACAATCTCCTTTTTTGCCTCAAATGAAAGAATTTTCCGCAACTAATCAAAAAAGTTTTGATTTAGAGAAAGCCAAAGCGATTTTGGAAGAAGATGGATGGAAATTAAGAGAAGACGGAATACGAGAGAAAGACGGAAAAATGTTAAAATTTGAATTATTTACCGTGGATTGGGATTGGTTTAAATTGGGGAAAACCGCCGACATTCTTAAAGAACAATGGAAGAAAGTGGGAGCTCAAGTAGAAGTAAAAATGCTGGCCATTTCCGATCTCCAGCAAAATTATATTCGGCCGAGGGAATTTCAAGCGTTATTAGTAGGACAAGAAATCAATTTTAGTAATCCTGATCCGTATTTATTTTGGCATTCTAGTCAGAAACGCGATCCGGGTTTGAATTGGGCATTATTTGAAGATGATCAAGCGGATAAAATTTTGGAAGAGGCGCGTCAGGAGATGGACGTCCATAAACGAATTGAAATTTATACCAATTTTCAAAATATTTTATTTGAAAAAAATCCAGCGATTTTTCTTTATAGTCCTTATTATATTTATTTAGTGGATAAGAAAATTCAAGGTATTGAAATTAAAAATATAAATTCCGCTTCCGATCGTTTCTTAAATGTAAATCAATGGTATATCAAAACCAAAAGAACGCGAAAATAAATCTTGCGCAGGTTAATTTGCGTCGTATATCTTAAGATTATTTATTTTAGGAATATTGTTTATATTTTTCCCAGTCATAATTTCGCGAGAATTATTTAATTTTTGATTTTTCTTAACAAAATAATTTTATTGTTTTTATTGTAAATTATAAAATACAAAAGAAAAGTGTTTGGTTAGAGAACTTTTTTGATAATTCTTTTTTAAAAAAACCATAGTTTGGATAATGCGACTTTAAAATTTAAATAATGTTAATAAATTTTTATAATTTATATTTATCTTAAAATATATAACGCGTCATGCGTCTTTCTAATTTTAAATTCTAAATTAAATTGTTAATTTGCAGGGTTTTAGCACACTGAAAACTAACACTAAAAAAATGAAAATAACAGAAACAAGAAAAGAGAAAAAAATTGACGAGAAAGAAAACTTTCTCGAGAGAAAACCAAGTTTGAAAATTATTCCACTTGGAGGGCAAGAAGAAGTTGGTCGCAATATGACCGTTTTTGAATACGATTCGGATATCGCGATTGTGGATATGGGGCTTCAATTTCCGGAGGAAGATATGCCGGGAATTGATTATATCGTGCCTAATATTAATTATTTAAAAGGAAAAGAAAAACAGGTGCGCGGCGTTATTTTTACTCACGGACATTTGGATCATATTGGCGCGGCGCCCATCCTTTTAAAAAAACTTAATTATCCGCCGATTATCGGCAGTCCTTTGACATTGGCCTTAGTTAAAAGAAAGATGGAAGATTATGAGGCGGGTAGCGCTACGCGCTTGAAAACTATTCTTATCAATTCAATAAAAGACAAAATAAAATTGGGAAAAATGGAAGCGGAATTTTTTCAAGTGGAACATTCTATTATGGATGCCGTGGGGGTTATCTTGAAAACTCCTGTTATTACAGCGATTCATATGGGAGATTGGACGATTGGAACTCGTAAGAAAAAAAATGTTTCTGATGAAAACACATCCCAAGAAGAAATTAATTATGCTCATTTGTCTCAATTAGCGCGTCCAACAGTTTTAATGTTGGAGAGCTTGGGTGCCACAGTAAGAAAATCGCTGATAACCGAGGATGAAATGTGGGACAATTTTCGCAAAGTTATTGCCTCCGCGTCCGGAAAAATAATTATTGGGACTTTTTCTTCCCAAGTGAAAAGAATCAAAGATATTTTAGATTATGCCTCCAAAATTGGCAAAAAAGTGGCTTTTGATGGTTATAGTATGAAAATGAATGTAGAAGTGGCAAGAAAACTTGGCTATATAAAAACCGGAAAAGAAGTAATTATTTCCGTCAATGAGATTTCACATTATCCGGATAATAAGGTGATCATTGTTTGTACTGGAGCGCAAGGAGAAATCAACGCGGTGCTTAATCGCATTGTTACCGATAATCATCGTTTTATTCGTATCAAGAAAAATGATACAATTGTCTTTTCTTCTTCTATTATTCCTGGCAATGAACGTTCTATTCAGAGATTAAAAGATAATCTTTACCGCAAGTGTGACAATGTTATTCATAGCGAAATAATGGATATTCACGCCGGTGGGCATAGCAATATTGCCGCTATTCAGCAGGTAGTCAAAGAAATCAAGCCCACTTATATTCTTCCGGTTTACGCTAATCACTATATGTTAAAAGAAGCTGAAAAAGTTATTAGAGAAATTGGTTTTCCTCGCCAGAATATTTTTGTTTTGGATAATGGAAATATTATTAATTTTTATTCTGATAGATCTCCTTTTGTGGAGAAGAAAAAAGTTGACACTTCTTATGTGTTTATTGACGGCTTGGGAGTGGGAGATGTGGGACAAGTGGTTTTGCGAGATCGTCAAATGCTTTCTCAAGACGGAATGTTTGTCATTACGGTTATTATAGACAGTAAAACTAAGAAGATTATAGGCAATATTCAGATTACTTCGCGCGGTTTTATTTATGTTAAAGAAAATTTTGATTTAGTTAATGCCACTAAAAAAGTGGTGCAAAAAGTTATTAGAGAAAACACTTCTTCGGACACTAGCATCAATTGGGATTTTGTAAAAAACAATATTCGCGAAGCGGTTGGTTTGTTTCTTTTTCAAAAAACTCAACGGCGTCCTATGGTTTTGCCAGTGGTAATTGAAGTGTAAAAGATGTAAAATAGCAAGCGTAAGCTAAATGTGATAAATTAGAAAAAATATGAAGCGGATTTTTTCCGGCATTCAGCCGAGCGGAAAATTACATATTGGAAATTATTTAGGGGCGATTAAAAATTGGGTTCAACTTCAAAATGATTATGAATCTATTTTTTGTATCGTTGATTTGCACGCGATTACTGTGCCTCAAGATCCCGAAGAATTGAAAAAACGAATATTAGAAATTGCCAAAATTTATTTAGCAGCCGGCATAGATCCATCGCGATCAGCTATTTTTATTCAGTCTCAAATTAAAGAACACACGGAATTAGCATGGATTTTGAATACTTTAACGAAAATGTCAGAATTAGAAAAGATGACTCAGTTTAAAGACAAAGCAAGCAAAGGAGGTCGGGAAAGAGCGGGTGTAGGTTTATTTACTTATCCTGTTTTAATGGCGGCGGATATTTTGCTTTATGATACAGACACGGTTCCGGTAGGCGAAGATCAGGTTCAACACATTGAATTGACGCGAACATTGGCTCAAAGATTTAATAGAATATTTGGAGATACTTTTAAAGTTCCCAAAGCGCGAGTAGTGAAAGAAGGAAAACGAATTATGGGGCTAAATGATCCCAATAAAAAAATGAGCAAATCGGCAGCTTCAGAATATAATTATATTTCTCTTCTGGATGACTCGGAAAGCATAAGAAAGAAAATCAAGAAAGCGGTGACAGATAGCGGAGCAGAAATTGTTTATTCCGACCAAAAACCGGCCTTGAAAAATCTTATTCATATTTATTCTCTTTTTTCTGGAGAAACTCCGCAGATAATTGAAGAAAAATATGCCGGTCGCGGTTATGCTGAATTTAAAGAAGGATTAACAAAAATAATTTTAGATTTTATAATTCCATTTCAAAAGAAATTCAGTTCTTTGAAAGATGAAGAAGTTTTGAAAATTCTTGACCAAGGAGCAAAAAAGGTTCGCTTCTTGGCTCAAGATAAAATGAAAGCAGTAAAAGAAAAAGTAGG
>DYKS01000026.1:5698-8512 GCA_020722485.1 Candidatus Elulimicrobium sp.
AATTTTTAGACTGACGAATTATCTTCAAAAGTTCTTCTTTTTTTTCTACTAAAAGATTTGAATTATCTGCTTCCAAATTTAAACGCAAAACCGGTTCGGTGTTGGAAGGGCGGACGTTAAACCACCATTTTTGTCCGGCAGGATTGTCCCAGAAACTGATTTTGATTCCGTCCATTTCGTTTAATTTTCCCGCGGAATAAATTTTTTTCAACTTTTCCAGAACGGATTCTTTGTTGCGAACTTCGTTGTTTATTTCTCCGCTGTGAAAATAGCGGCGGCTTTTTTGAACTAATTCGGAAATTGGTTTATTAGTTTGCGCCATTAAATTTAAAAGATAAATGGCTGGCAAAGAACCAGCCTCCGCTTTAAAATTTTCTTCAAAATAATAATGTCCGGACAATTCTCCGGCAAAAACCGCTTTTTCTTCGCGCATTTGCTTTTTGATAAGCGCGTGTCCCACTCGGCACTCTAACGCTTGTCCGCCATTTTCTTCAATAATTTCTTTAACTGCCATAGAGGAACGTAAATCGTAAAGAATTTTGGCGCTCGGTTTTTTCTTTAAAATTACTTCGGCAATAAGAGCGGTAATCAAATCCATAGGAATAATTTTTCCTTTTTCGTCCACAAATCCTATCCGATCGCCATCGCCATCATAAGCAATGCCCAGATCGGCTTTTTCTTCAATAACTTTTTTTTGCAGGTCTTTTAATGTTTCTGTTTTAAGCGGATTAGCTTCATGGTTGGGAAATGTACCATCAAATTGATCATAAAGAACAGAGACTTCTAAATTTTCAGGAAGACGGCGATAAATATCTAATTCCAAAATCCCCATAGCGTTAGCGGTATCTATGACTAAGCGAAATTTTTTTTTGCCTAAATTTAAGAAAGAAAATAAATAATCTAAATATTCTTTTTTTAAATCCATTTCTTCTTCTTTTCCTTTTTTTGCGGGGGCGGGAAAATTTTTTTCTTCCGCAATTTTTTGTATTTCTTTTAAACCGCTGTTTTCTCCGATGGGTATGGCTTCGCGACGACATAATTTTAAGCCGTTATATTCAGCGGGATTATGCGAGGCGGTAAGCATTAACGCGCCGTCTACTTCTAATTTACCGGAAGCGTAATACACCATAGGCGTGGTGGACAAACCCAAATCATAAACATCCGCGCCTTGGTCGGTTATTCCTTTTTTGAGCGCCGAATATAGCGCGTCTCCCGATTGGCGAATATCGCGCCCCACCGCTATTTGGCGAGCATTTAGAAACAAAACGAAAGCGCGTCCGATAGAATAGATTATGTCTTCATTGATTTCATTCGGATAAATTCCTCGAATGTCGTAGGCTTTAAAAATGGTATTCATTTTTATGATTTTTTTATTCTTGAATAAATGATTTAGAGAGACGGCATTTGAATATTGCCTTCCTTCATTTCTTTTTGTAATTTTTTTTGAATATTTTGCAAAGCGCCATTAACCGATTTGCGAATATTTTTTTCCAAATCGGAAGAAGCGCGCGCTGCCTCGCTTATTTCAATAGAAACAATTTGCAAAGCGCCGTTGGCGGTGGTTTTTATTCCTTTGTAGTCTTCTTTGGCGGTGATGCCTTCTAAAATTTTTTTCATTTGGTAAGCTTGTCTAATTTTGTCAAACATAGTTTAAAATTGCTAAATTATTATTAATAAGATAATATAATAATATATTATTTTGACCATTGTTTCAAGTAATTGAATATAATAGGATAAAGTTTATGAAAATTGGTATTGTAGGACTGCCTAATGTGGGAAAATCTACTCTTTTTAAAGCGTTAACTCAAAAGTCAGTGGATATTAATAATTATCCATTTTGTACTATTGAACCTAATGTTGGTATTGTTAAAGTTCCCGATGAAAGATTGGACAAATTGGCGCAAATGTCAGAAAGTAAAAAGAAAATCAACGCAGTGGTGGAATTTGTGGATATTGCCGGTTTAGTTAAAGGAGCGGCAAAAGGAGAAGGTCTGGGTAATAAATTTCTGGCCAACATTCGGGAGACAGACGCGATTGTTCAAGTGGTGAGAGTTTTTACTAACCCTGAAATTACTCATATTCATAACAAAATCGATCCGGAAGGAGATATTGAAATCATTAACACGGAATTGATTTTAGCGGATTTGGAAACCATTAATAAAAGAATTATTAAACTTCAAAAAGAAATTCGCGGCAACAGCAAAGAAGCAAAAATAAAATTAGAAGTAACGGAAAAAATTAAAAAAGTTTTAGAAGAAGGAAAATTAGCTAGTGAAGTTATTTTAGATGAAGAAGATGAAATGATTAAAATTGCTCTTCGGGAATTGTCGTTACTTACGCGGAAGCCATTTATTTATGTTTACAATGTTTCTGATCCGAAAAAACAATTAGATGAAAAATTAGAAAATCGTCCGCATATAAAATTAGATATAAAAATTGAAGAAGAATTGGGAGATATGAAAGAAGAAGAAAAAAAAGAATTGGGAATTGAATCAGGAATAGACAAATTAATTTTGAAGGCGTATGAGGTTTTAGGGCTTATTACTTTTTTGACTACCGGCCCGAAAGAAAGTCGTGCTTGGACGATTAAAAAAGGATCATTAGCTCCTCAAGCCGGCGCCGCCATTCACACTGATTTTCAAGAAAAATTTATTCGTTCCGAGGTTATTTTTTGGAGCGATCTTTTGAATATTGGTTCTTGGGCAAAGGCGCGTGAAATGGGAAAAATAAAAACAGTCGGCAAAGATTATATTGTTTGCGATGGAGATGTTATGGAGTTTAAAATTTAAAACTTTTATTTTTTTTATTTATTTG
>DYKS01000027.1 GCA_020722485.1 Candidatus Elulimicrobium sp.
ATAAAAAAGACTAGATTCCCGCCTTCGCGGGAATGACATAGAAAAGCGGGAATGATGAAAGGATATTTATGTAATTCAAAGTAAGATAATTAAATATTTTTAGGATATTGGTAAAATTTCTTAATTCAAAGTAAATTATCTTTTTTGGTTTGCTTTCTAATTTGAGCGCGGGCGGTGGAAGTTTTTACGAAATTTAACCATTTGCGGTTAGGAAGTTTGTTTTCTTTGGAAACTAAAATTTCTACCATCTGTCCATTTTTTATTTGATAATCCAGAGGAACGATTTTTCCGTCCACTTTAGCGCCGATAGTTTTGTTGCCGATTTCAGTGTGGATAGAATAAGCAAAATCAACCGGAGTGGCTTCTTCCGGTAATTCAATAATATCGCCCATAGGTGTGAAAGCGAAAATGCGTTTTTTAAAAAAATCAATTTTTAAACCCTGAATAAATTCCTCGTCATCGCGTCCGATTTCTTTTTGCCAGTCGCGCAGTTGCTCCACCCATCTCAATTCTTCTTTCGGAACTTTGTTTTTAGCTCCGGCGTAAATGTATTTTTTGAAAAAACTTTTGTTTTTTTCTTTTTCGCTGTAAAGCCAATGAGCGGCGATTCCAAATTCAGCTTCTTGATGCATTTTTTCGGTGCGAATCTGGACTTCCATTAATTTTCCTTCCGGTCCAAAAATGGTGGTATGAATGGATTGATACCCATTGGGTTTGGGCAAGGAAATGTAATCTTTAATTCTTCCTACTAATGGGCGGTATTTTTTGTGAATGATTCCCAGTGCTTCGTAACAATTGACCACTTCCACTACGATAACGCGAATGGCGATTAAATCATAAATGCGAGAAATGTCCATTTCATATTTTTTCAATTTTAAAAAAAGTCGATAAAGACTTTTGGCGCGTCCGTAAATTTCCTTGATTTCAATGCCGGATTTTTTGAATTCATTTTTAATTTCTTTTATGGCTTTGCTTATGTATTTTTCTCCTTGTTTGTAATGTTTTTCTCGCAGTTCTTTGATATAAGCCCAGTTGTCCGGATCTAAATATTGAAAACATAAATCTTCCAGTTGTTCTTTAATTCCTCCAATTCCCAAGCGATTAGCGATGGGAACATAAATATCCATCGTTTCTTGAGCAATTCGTTGTTGCTTTTCCGGCGATAAGTAGGAAAGAGTTTTCATATTATGCAAGCGATCCGCTAATTTGATAATGGCAACACGAATGTCGGAAGCCATTGCTAAAAACATTTTACGTAAATTTTCCAAAAAATATTCTTCTCGCGAGCCGCGTAATTTTATTTTCCCTAATTTGGTTATACCGTCCACCATAGTAGAGATTTCTTTACCGAATTTTTTCTCTATTTCATCTAATTGAATGGGTGTGTCTTCAGAAACATCGTGCAAAAGACCGGCGGCGATGGTTTTGGATCCCATTCCAATCTCGGCTAAAATTTTGGCCGTTTCCAGCGAATGCTGAATATAATCGTCTCCACTTTTTCTTTTTTGTCCCTGATGAGCTTTTTGCGCGAAAACAAAAGCTTCCGTGATTAGTCGGCGTCTTTTTTCAGTTAAGGGAAGTTTAAATGATTTGAAAATTTCTTCCAAAAATTTGTTAGTCATAATTTAAATTATTGGTTTGCTTATTTAGTATAAAAAAGATAGAATTAAATGGCAAATATACCGCCGACATAGAGAAAAATATTTTTGTTTATGTTTGGCGTTTGTATGTGAAAAATAAACAATCAATAAATTTTTAATTTCAACAAATATGTCAAAAAAAATTAGTTTTGATTTTCGAGATGGTAATTTCTTTTCACAAGAAGAAATAACCGCTTCTCGAGAAAAAATTTATTCTCATTTAGATGAATTATTAGCTGTGGCTAAAACTGGATTGTATGAAAAAAAAGAAAGTTTTATCAATTTGCCGCAAGATTCTCGCTTAACGGAAACGGTTTCCGCTTTAACAGCCAAGAAAAAAAATTCTCATTTGCGGACTATTTTTCTTTTGGGAATTGGCGGATCCAACTTAGGGACATTGGCGGTTTATGATGCTTTGCGCGGGCAAAATTTTTTTTCTGATGAAAATAATATTCGAATTTTTTTCTTAGATACGGTTTCTCCATTGGTAGCGCGAGAAGCGGAAGCAATTGTGAAAAAAGCGCGAGAAGCGGATGAAATATTGACGCTGGTTATTAGTAAATCCGGATCTACTACAGAAACGGTGGCTAATTTTGAATTTCTTTATGCGCTTTTGAATAAAAAATGGGGAGAAAAAGCAAATGAGCGAATTATTGTTATTACCGATTCAGGATCGAATTTAGAAGAGAAAGCGCGCGCGAAAAATTGGGAGATATTGAATATTCCCGCGCCGGTAGGCGGTCGTTATAGCGTTTTTTCGGCGGTGGGTCTTTTGCCGTTAGCGTTGGCGGGTTTTGATATTTCTAAATTTCAATCAGGAGCGGCGGTGATGTTGAATGATTGTTTAAGTAAGAGCGAAGATAATCCGGCTTTAATGAGCGCTATTTTGATTTTTCTTCATTTTTACAAAGGATTGCCTATTAACAATATTTTTTTCTTTAATCCGGAATTGGAAAGTTTAGGCAAATGGTATCGCCAGTTAATGGGAGAGAGTATTGGCAAAGAAAAAAATTTAACGGGAGAAATAGTTAATATTGGCATTACTCCTATGATTTCTATTGGATCAGTGGATTTACATTCTATGGTTCAACTATATCTTGGCGGACCGCGGGATAAATTTACTTCTTTTGTTTATATCCATCAACAAGGTTTAGCGCAAGTGCCGACAAAAACCGCTTTAGCGTCCGCTTCTTTGTTAGCTAACAAAGATTTCGCGGAAATTATGAGCGCTATTTTAGAAGGAGTAAAAACGGCTTATCGTGAAAGAAAACTGCCTTTTATTTCCGTAAGTTGGCCGGAAATTTCCGAATTTTATTTGGGACAATTTATGCAATTTAAAATGCTGGAGATGATTTTTTTAGCGCGTCTTTTGAATGTGAATGCTTTCGACCAGCCAAGCGTGGAAGAATACAAAAAAGAAACTAAAAAAATTTTGAAAGGTTGAATTTTTTTGATTATTTCTTCAATTTATCAGGACGATGATTGGGGCAGTTTTTATTGGAACATCGCTCCGGAATAGTTTTAGTGCCTTCCATCATTAACTCTCCGCAAAGCGGACATTTTTTTCCGGTCGGTTTGGCTTTAATGGCGTAGTGGCATTGCGGATAATTGGAACAAGCATAAAAAATTCCGAATTTTCCTCTTTTTTCAATCATTTCACCTTTTTGACATTTAGGGCATTGAACGCCGGTGGAATTTTGATTTTGGTTACTGGCATCTTTTTTAATATAGCGACATTTGGGAAAATTGGAGCAAGCGACGAATTTTCCGTAGCGTCCTTGTTTTTCTACCAAAGCGCTACCGCATTTGGGGCACTTTTCTCCGATCTCTTTTGGCCCTTCTAATTTTTTTCCTTCCATAGTGAGCGCCCCGTCGCATTCGGGGAATTTTGAACAACTTAAAAATTTTCCCGTTTTTCCTAATTTAATTACCATAGGACTACCACAAATCGGACATTTAAATTTTTTGGGCGCTTCTCCGAGAGTGGTAATCTTGGGAATTTTTTCCTTAGAACGGATATCGCGAGAGAAAGGATCATAGAAATCTTTTAAAGTTTTCTCGTATTCTCTTTGTCCGTTGGCGATTTGATCCAACTCGTTTTCCATTTCCGCCGTGAAAGCATCGCTAATATAATTGGTGAAATTTTTTTCCAAAAAAGAACTTACAATTTCGCCGATCTCTGTGGGAATCAAGGCGCGATCTTTTTTAATGGCGTACTCGCGGTCTTTTAAGGTTTTAATAATAGTGGCATAAGTACTCGGACGGCCGATGCCTCGTTTTTCCAATTCTTTAATTAAACCAGCTTCAGAATAGCGTGGCGGAGGAAGAGTTTCTTTTTCTTGAGAACTGATTTTTATCAATTCTAAAACTTCGTTTGGTTTGACTGCCGGCAATTCAATGTCTTCTCCGCGCGAGAGGGGATCTATTTTTAACCAACCTTCAAAAAGAACACGGGAACCATTGGCGTAAAATAAAGGCAACCCGGTATCGCCGATTCGCGCTTTTATTTTAGATTTTAGAATTTTTGCGTTGGCCATTTGAGAAGCTACTGCTCGTCGCCAAATTAGTTGGTAAAGTTTTTTTTGTTCGGCGGTTTCTCCAGCGTTTTCCATAGAAACATTGGTTGGACGAATAGCCTCATGAGCTTCTTGAGCGGATTTAGATTTAGTTTTGTAAATACGTGGCGAGGAAAATTTCTCGCCGAATTCTTTAGTAATGAAATGGGAAATTTGTTTGCGCGCCAAATTGCTCAAAGCTACGCTATCGGTTCTCATATAAGTAATAAAACCGGCTTCGTATAGTTTTTGAGCGTGCGCCATAGTTTGGCTAGGAGACATTCCTAAACGCGAGCTAGCCGCTTGTTGGAGGGTGGAAGTGGTGAATGGGGGACGAGGAGCGTAATTAGTTTCTTTTTTTGTAAATTCGGCAACAATCCACTTTTCTTTTTCCCCGGCTTTTAAAATTTTATCTACTTCTTTTTTGTCTCGCGGTTCTTGGGAACAAACTAAATTGAACTCTTCTTTATTAGCGGTTTTAACATTGGCGGTAATTTTCCAGAATTTTTCCGGTTTGAAAGCTTTGATTTCCCGTTCTCGTTCCACAATTATACGCAGAGCAGGTGATTGAACGCGACCAGCGGAAAGCCCATAGCGCACTTTTTTCCAGATAAGCGCGCTGAGATCATAACCGAAAAGACGATCTAAAACGCGGCGGGCTTCTTGAGCGCGACGCAAATTTTGATCAATAGAACGGGGATGTTCTAAAGCTTTCAAAATCGCTTCTTTGGTGATTTCATGAAAAACAATTCTTTTGAATTTAGAACTTGTTTGTTGGTTGCGATTGGCGAATTGAGTTTTAGAATTTTTTGAATTTTTAGTTTCGCTCAAAACTCTGGCTATATGCCAAGCGATGGCTTCTCCTTCGCGATCAGGGTCAGTGGCTAAAATTATTTCTTGACTGCGCCGCGCCATTTTTTTCAGTTCCTCGATTATATTTTCTTTTCCTTTAATGATTTCGTAATGTGGTATGAAACCAGCTTCTATATCAATGGCTTTTTCATTGTTTTTAGGCAAATCGCAAATATGTCCCACCGAAGATAGAACTTTATAATTAGCGCCTAAATATTTTTTAATAGTTTTTGCTTTTGATGGCGACTCAACGATAACTAATTTCATTTCTTGATTTTAAAATTTCTTAAATTATTTTTTAAACTATCGTTTGTGGTTGAAAATCTGTTTTTTAATTTTCAAAATTATTTTTTGGCTTTTTTACGGAATTTAATATTTGTAATTTAAAACTAAATCCGAATGTAATTTTGTCCTCCCATATCTTTTATCATTCCTTTCATTTCCATAATTGACAAGGAAGAGGAAACGATGTTTGCTTTCAGTTTAGTGAGTTTGATTATTCTGTCAATGTGAAGCGGTTCAGCGGAAAGAACTTTTATAATTTTTTCTTCTTCCGGATTATCGGGAATTATTTTTTTAATCTTCTCAGCCGTTTTGATTTTTTCTAAATTTAATTCTTCTAAAATATCTTGAGCGCCGGAGACCAATTTAGCGCCTGCTTTGATGAGCGCGTTAGTTCCTTGGGAAACGGGAGAGAAAACGGAACCGGGCACGGCAAAAATTTCTCGATTAAATTCCAAAGCAAGATTGGCGGTGATGATCGTCCCGCTGGCAATGGCGGCTTCTACTACGACGGTGCCAAGCGATATGCCGGCCATAATACGATTACGAGCGGGAAAAGTGCCGGCAGTAGCGGCAATTCCTGGCGGATATTCACTTATCAAAGCGCCGTTTTCCATAATTTCTCGCGATAAATGAAAATTAGTAACTGGACCAATATGAGAATCATCTAAACCGCTTCCTAAAATAGCAATAGTTTTTCCGCCGGCATCTAATGCTCCGCGATGAGCGACGGCGTCGATTCCCAAAGCCATTCCGCTGGCGACTATCACTCCTGCGCGCGCTAAATTTCCAGACAAAGACAAAGCAATTTGTCTGCCATAATTGGTGAGTTTGCGAGAACCGACGATGGTAATGATGGGATGAGCGTTGAAATCCCAAAACGATCCTCGAACATAAAGCAAAAAAGGAGCGGCGGGAATTTCTCGCAGCAATCGCGGATAATTAGGGTCGCTTGCTTTCAAGAGGCGAATATTTTCCTTTTTTAGTTTTTCCCATTCTTCGTCAGGATTTATTTTATTTCTTTCTTTCACAATAAGCGCTGCCGCTTTTTCTCCAATGCCGGACGCTTCCAATTTCGCGCGATCACTTTTCCAAATTTCTTCGCCGTCGCCGAAAAAATCCGCTAGTAATTTTAGTTTCTGGGATCCAATGCCGTTGATTTTATTAAGCGCATGAAAGTATTTCATAACGGTTTTAAGTATAGCATAAAAATTAGCAATTGATTTTTTTAAATTGAAAAGGTAAGCTAATTATAAATTAAAAAGCAAAGATTAAAAATTAAAGGAGGGTTGCCAGAGTGGTTGAATGGGCCGCACTCGAAATGCGGTATGCCGGCAACGGCATCGCAGGTTCGAATCCTGCACTCTCCGCCAAGAATCACATTTCGAAAAATCAAGGTTGGAAGCCTCTTATAAATTAAAAAGCAAAGATTAAAAATTAAAGGAGGGTTGCCAGAGTGGTTGAATGGGCCGCTCTTGCCAACCAAGCCCAAGGAATTGATAATATTTTACTAAAATCGCTAAAGCGCTTGAAGTAGGTGTTGATGATTTAATCAAATAAAAATATGGCAAAAAATAACTCACAAAAAATAGAGCAATTTGAGAAAACGCTTTTTAAAGCGGCGGACAAACTTCGCAAAAATATGGATGCCGCTGAATACAAGCATATTGTACTTGGTCTTATATTTTTGAAATACATTTCGGATTCTTTCGAAGAACTGTACACAAAAATAAAAGACGGTAAGGGCGATTTTTCCGGAGCCAATCCGGAAGATCCGGACGAATATCGTGCTGAAAATGTTTTTTTTGTTCCTCAAATCGCGCGGTGGTCTTATCTCCATTCACGGGCAAAACTACCGTCTATTGGCAAAGATATTGATGATGCAATGGAAGCGATTGAAAAAGAAAATACCACGCTCAAAGGAATTTTGCCGAAAGTGTATGCCCGCCCGAATTTGGACAAAGCCGCGCTCGGCGGACTGATTGATTTAATCGGCAATATTGCGCTTGGAAACGAAGCGGCAAAATCAAAAGACTTGCTCGGCAGAGTATATGAATATTTTCTTGGTGAATTTGCCAATGCTGAAGGCAAAAAAGGCGGACAATTTTATACGCCAAAATCAATTGTGAGATTGATGGTGGAAATGATAGAGCCATACAAGGGCAGAGTATTTGATCCGGCTTGCGGAAGCGGTGGAATGTTTATTATGAGCGAAAAATTTATAGAAAGCCACCAAGGGAACATTGATGATATTTCCATTTACGGACAAGAAAGCAATCAAACAACTTACCGCTTGTGTCGGATGAATTTGGCTATTCGCGGAATTGATGGCAGTCAGGTGAAATGGAACACCGAGGGCTCATTTTTGAACGACTTACACAAAGACCTCAAGGCAGATTTTGTTCTTGCTAACCCACCATTTAATGATAGCGATTGGTCAGGGCAACTTTTGCAAAACGATCCGCGTTGGCAATATGGTACACCTCCGGCAAGCAACGCCAATTATGCTTGGCTTCAGCATATGATTTATCACCTCTCGCCTAAAGGGGTGATGGCGTGTGTTTTGGCTAATGGCTCTCTTTCTTCACAAACAAACAAGGAGGGTGAAATCAGAAAATCACTTGTTAAAAATGATCTGGTTGATTGCATCGTCGCGCTTCCAAAACAGCTTTTCTATAACACTAGCATTCCGGCGTGCATTTGGTTTATTTCTCGCAAACGCGCTGGCAATGGTGATCGCAAGCGCACCGGAGAAATTCTGTTTATTGACGCTTCGGAAATCGGATTTATGGCGGATCGCACCCACCGAGAATTTACAGAAGAAGACATCGCTAAAATTGCCAATACCTATCACGAGTGGCGAAAGCGAGATGGAAAATATGACGACATTAAAGGTTTTTGCAAGTCGGCAAACCTTGAAGAAATTGCCAAGCATAATTTTGTTCTGACTCCGGGGCGATATGTGGGGATTAAAGACGAAGAAGATGACGGCATCCCGTTTGCAGACAAAATTGCGGAATTGACCAGTAAACTGTCCGAGCAAATGAAGGAAGAAAAAAGATTGGACGAGGAAATAAAAAAACAACTCAAAAATATTGGGTTTCATTTGGAATAACTATGGCAGATCAAA
>DYKS01000002.1 GCA_020722485.1 Candidatus Elulimicrobium sp.
ATGAAAACATTCCGCGAAATAATTATTTTAAAATTTTAAGAAATGATCTTTGATTTCTTAAATTAACGTATCTACAAATATAAATTAGGCTAAACATTGGAAAAAAATTTCAATACAAAACACTTCCTGTAAGATGAATATTATTTTATACTAAAACTATGCTTGATCTAAGAACTCCAATTGAAAAATTCGCTCGCCTGAAAACCAGCCAACAGAAAGCATTGGAAAAACTAGGCTTAAAAACAATACGCGATTTACTTTTTCATTTTCCGTTTCGTTATGAAAATTATTCTTTGATTTCCCCCATCGCCGACATTTCCGCCGGAGAAGTTTTTACCGTAACGGGAAAAATAATAGACTTCTCCGTCCAAAGAACTTGGAAAAAAAGAATGTTGATAACGGAAGCGTTATTACAAGATGAAAGCGGCGCCGTGCGCGCTCTTTGGTTTGGACAAAAATTTTTGCAAACATCTTTAAAAATTGGAAAAGAAATTCGCCTTTCGGGTAAATTATCCGCAGATGAAAAAGGTCTTTATTTTTCCAATCCCGCTTGGGAATTTTCCATGCGTCAATTCACTCATACCGGCCGTTTGGTTCCTGTTTATCCAGAATCGGAAGGCATTACTTCCCGCTGGCTTCGCTGGCAATTAGAATTAATTTTTAAAAAAGGTTTTAGCATCCCCGATCCTTTGCCGGAAAAAACTCGCGCGAAATTACATTTGCCAGAAATAAACTCCGCCTTGCGTCGAATTCATTTTCCTCAAACCGAATCTGATTACATAGTAGCACGCAAAAGATTTGCTTTTGAAGAAATGTTAATTTTACAAATTAAATTTCTGCGCGTAAGAGCAAAATTAAAAAAAGAAAATTCCGCCACAATAAAATTTAATTCGCGATTAATTAAAAAATTTATTGGCGAACTTCCCTTTACGCCGACAAACGCTCAAAAAAAAGCCGCTTTTCAAATTTTGAAAGATTTAGAAAAACCACAACCAATGAATCGTTTGCTAAACGGAGATGTCGGCTCCGGTAAAACTTTAGTAGCCGCTATTGCCGCTTTGCAAACTTCCGTCTCCGGTTTTCAAACAGTCATTTTAGCGCCAACCGAAGTTTTAGCGCGACAACACTTTGAAAGTTTTTGCGAGATTTTTAAAAATTACAATCTTAATATTGGATTGCTGACGAATTCATATAAGTTAACCTGTCATTCTGAATTTACTTCAGAATCTCATAAAAAATCTTGGAAAATTCCCAAACAAGTTCAAAATGACAATAAAAAAAATACCAATATTATCAAAACAACTCGTCCCAAATTATTAGAAGAAATAAAAAATGGAGATATTGACATCCTCATCGGCACGCACGCTATTATTCAAAAAGACGTTAAGTTTGAAAAATTAGCGTTAGTCGTTATTGACGAACAACATCGTTTCGGCGTTGCGCAACGCGCTTATCTTCAGCAAGAAACAGCGAAAATAAATGATGGCCTACCTAAAAAAATCCCCCACTTATTAAGTATGACCGCCACTCCCATTCCTCGCACGTTGACAATGGCTTTCTTTGGCAACTTAGATGTTTCTTTTTTAGATGAAATGCCCAAAAATAGAAAACCAATCATCACTCGCCTAATTGCGCCAACAGAAAAAGAAAAAATTTATGCTTTTGTTCGCGATCAAATTAGAAAAGGTCGTCAAATATTTATTATTCTCCCGCTAGTAGAAGAATCCAAATCGTTAGCGGAAGTAAAAGCGGCTATTTCCGAGCATAAAAGATTATCTGAAGAAATTTTTCCCGATTTAAAATTAGGACTTCTCCATGGAAAAATGAAACCGGCAGAAAAAGAAAAAGCGATGCAGGCTTTCTTGGAACACAAAACCGACATTTTGGTTTCTACCGCGGTAGTGGAAGTTGGTGTAGATGTTCCCAACGCGTCCGTAATGATTATTGAAGACGCTAATCGTTTTGGTCTTTCTCAGTTGCATCAATTTCGCGGACGCGTCGGACGAGGATTATTTCAATCTTATTGTTTTCTTTTCTCTTCTCAAATTACCGCGCGGCTAAAAATACTGGAAAAAAGCAATGATGGTTTTCAAATTGCCGAAAAAGATTTAGAATTGCGCGGTCCAGGAGAATTTTTAGGCACTCGTCAAAGCGGTTTACCTGACATAACGATGGAAAACATCGCCAACATTAAATTAATTCAACTTTCCCGCCAAGAAGCACTAGAAATTTTGCGTGAAGATTTTTCCCTTACTAAATATCCTGTTCTCCGCGCGGTTTTAGAAAAAATAGAAATTAAAATTCACTTAGAATAAAAAGGTTAATCAACCCAAGAAAAACGCCACAAATAATGCTGACAATGTTTGGCATAATCAATACCGACTCGTTCAAGTTTTTTTATCTGGGATTTTTCAATTTTAATTCCTTTTTCAATCCATAACTTTTCTTTTCTGGTTAAATTCCAATCGTTCAAACTCCGATCAATTTTTAATTCTCTACAAATTTTTCCCGGTCCGTCTAAAATAATCCCTTCTTCTTTTTCAGTATTTTTGTTTTTAATTTTCACGTCAACAAGTTTTCTAATCAAAACCGCGGCTGGAAAATTTTTTCTTTCTGTAACCACATTCAAGCAGTGATACATTCCATAAATCATATACACATAAGCGCGACCGGCTTCACCATACATTATTTCCGTTCGTGGCGTTCGGCCTCGGCTGGCATGACTGGCTAAATCATCCTCGCCCATATAAGCTTCAGTTTCCGCAATTATCCCGCGGATAATTTTTCCCCGATATTTTCTCACCAAAAAACAACCCAAAAGATCTTGAGCAACCTTTAAAGTATTTTTTTGATAAAAACTTTTATTCAAAACCATAAACAATGCGATATCGCAAATACCTGAAAAAAGATATAAAGAAAAATTTAAAAACAAAATTGAATATCTCTTAAAAATTCTCAATACTCTTTACATCCGCAACTTTCTTAATTTTACATTTTCATACAGCGAAAGCATTTTTTCCGCGTAAACCGAAGCGGTATATTTTTCTCTAGCAACTTTAGCCGCTTCTTTACTCATTCTTATTCTTAAGTTCTCATCTTTAATCAGACGCTCAATCGCCAGTGAAAATTCTTCCGGGTTTTCTTGAACCAAAAATCCGTTCTTTTTATTTTCTATCAAATCAACCGCTCCCGGAGCGGAAACCGCCACAATCGGAAGACCAATGTACATCGCTTCAGTTATAACCATTCCCTGAGTTTCTGACAAAGAGCTGTAAACAAAAATATCTCCGGCGGCATAATAATTTTTTAATTCCTCTCGAGAAACTAGTCCGGCAAAAATTATTCTGTCTTTCAAATTATTTTTTTCAACTATTTCTTCCAATTTTTCTTTAAAGTTTCCCTCTCCCGCTACTAAAAATTTTGTTCGGGAATTTTTTTTAAGCGCTAAAACAACACAACGAAACAAAAATTCTAGATTCTTTTCTTCTGTAAGACGCGAAACCAAAAGAAGTAAAACCTCATCATCTTTTACAGAATATTTTTTTCTAATTTTTCCGCCATCGGCGTTTTTATAAATTTCTTCTTCAATACCAGTCAATACCGCTTCAATATTCGTGTTATCCACTCCCCAGCCACGGATTATTTTTTCCACTGATGGAGTGGGAACAATAATCTGATCAGACTTATTAGCATAATTTACCGCCTTCTTTATCATCCAACCGGCGGCAATTTTATCCGGAATCAGCGGAACAAAATGCGTGTAATGATCGTAAAGCGTATGCCAAGTAAAAACCAATGGGATTTTCTTTCGACGCGCCCATTTGGCCGCCACCGTTCCTAAAAGATTAGGATGTTGAGAATGAATAATATCTAAATCTAAATTTTCCAAAATTTTATCCATCTTTGAAGAATAAGGAATGGGCAAAGGAAATCTGATTTTGTATTGGATGTCCAGAGACGGATAACGAAAAACTTGAGGATTTTTATCTTGATAATCGGCATAGTGGGGAGCAAAAATAAAAACGCGATTGCCTCGTTTTTCAAATTCTCGGCGGAAGCTTTCAATGGATCCCGTCACACCGTAAGGGTTAGGAAGATAATTATTGGTAAAAACAGCAATGTTCATATTTGATCTGATAGGTTTAGCATTAGGAATTTAAAATTTTGATTGAATTTTTATTTTTTAACTGTTAGATTTCACAGTGTTGTTTACATTTTCGGCTAATTATTTCCATTGTCATTCCCGCGAAGGCGGGAATCCAGTCTTTCTAACGCTTCAAAATTTTCTAAAATGACAATATTTTTCACTAGTGTTTAAAAAAATTCCGAAATGATGTAAAGAGAAATGTAAATAACGCTAATTAAATTAACATTTTAACATTCTAAGTTTTACTTATTCACAACTCAAAAATTCAAAATTCACTTTTTAAATTTTATTTAAAAAGTTCAATATGTCTTCAAAAATATGCTCGTTGCGGACATCGGAAATAAAAGTGTGGTAAGCGCGCCGTAAATATCTCTTCTTCTTAATTTTTGATCCGATTTCAGAATAAATGCGTTCCATACTTTTTCTGCAAATGATGTGATCGCTGGAAGATTGGACCAAGAAACAAGGATTGAAAACCAACGCCAGATTTTCCCTGGATTTTTTGACGACTTCAAAGGCCTCCAAAGCGCTTCGGATGGGATAAGACTGATAAGAAATCAAACGAGTAATTAATGTCTTAGAACCAAAGGATGGCGGATAAAATTTGCGATTATATTTTTTAAATTTAACCAACGTTTTCGCGAAGAAAGTGATAATTTTTTCCCAGCGAATTTTATAAGGAGTAGCCAAAAGAACCAGTCCGTCAATATCTTTTTTTTCTTGGGCCAGAAGCAAGGCAATATTAGAACCAATAGAAGTTCCGCAAATAAAAACTTGCTGATGATTCTTTTTAAGTTTGTCATAAGCTTCACTGGCATCCTTCATCCATTTTTGCCAAGCAATATTTTCCAAATCATTGGGCACAGTGCCGTGTCCGGAAAGCATCGGACCATAGGCCGTGTAGCCATTTTCATTAAGATATTTTCCCAACCGCCTTACTTCGTAAGGAACAGATGACCAACCATGTAAAAGCAAAACCGCTTTTCCATTTTTACCATCAAAATAGAAAGGTTTGTTAAAAAGATGCTTCTCTTTGTAATAAAGTTTACGCGGATCAGCAAACAAAATACTTTTGGTTTTTTGAAGTAATTTTCTAATCACAATAAGATTCTAGCTTCTTTAAAACTTTTGAGCAAATAAAAAAGGATCTTCTATTATTTTTCTTCATTTTTTATTTTTTGTAAAAGATCAATAAATTAAAAATAAACTAAATTAATTATTTTTTTAGTTATTTTGTGTAAGTAAAAGAATTACTATTATTAAAAAGTTTTTTAGTTTCGTAAGATTTAAAAAGATTAATAATTATGAAAGTAATTATTACTAAACCGAAAACTATCCAACCGATCCAGTCGATAAACTGACTAATTTCTCGCCAAAGGTAGCCATAAAAATAACCGACCGAAACCAAAGAACCGCTCCAAACAATTCCACCCAAAAAAGAAAAAAGGAGAAATTTTTTTATGTTCATCCGCACTATTCCAGCTACCACGAAAGTCACTAAACATAATCCGGTAGTAGATTTCACTAAAAAAATAGTTTTGCCACCGTGATTATTAAAATATCTTTCCATTTTCAAAATCCGCTTTTCCGTAATTCCAATATATTTCCCGATACCACGCGCGAAAGTCAGCCCCCATTTTCTGCCAATGGTATAAAAACCGATATCGCCAATAATATCCCCCGCCATTGAAAGCATAAAAACAATAAAAACATTGAAAGCGCCCAATGATGCCAGCATTGCCGCTATCAATGTCATCACCGGTCCTTCAATAATCATCAAAGGAAACATTATCCAATATCCGTATTGGGAAAGAAATTCAAAAATTTGTTGTCCTGATATTTCCATAAAATTAATTCTAACCTAAAATTAAAAAACCCGCTAGGTTTTGGCAAGTTTTTCTTAATATTTTTATATTCTAAAGCTCGAATTTTTTAAAAAAATTTTCAAAGAAAGTTTTTTCTTGGTAGCCCGTAGGGGAATCGGACCCCTGTTGCCAGGATGAAAACCTGGTGTCCTAACCATTAGACGAACGGGCCAATGGTAAATCAATCACGATGAAACAAAAATAATAATACCATAAACTTAATTTTTAATCAAGACGCGATAAAATTATTTGTTTTAATTCTTTTTGACTCGGCGCGCCAAAGTTCCCACCGTTTCTTTATTTTTAGTCAAAGAATACAAGTAAAAATAGAGTTTCTTTTGATAACGTTGCGCCAATTTTCTAAAAAAATCCTTGTCGCGAGTCAAAATTATCCTCGTGATTTCTTCATCCGTTTTAATATTTGGTTTTTCCCCCGTCAAGCGGTTTAATAATTTCATAATTGAAATTGGATGAATAAATATTGACTTTATTCAGAGTTCAATATTACTATTAAAAACAAATACTAACAAGTGGAAAATACGATGATTATTTTAGCCATAGAAACTTCTTGCGATGAAACGGCGACTGCTCTGCTGAAAGCTGAAAATAAAAAAATGGCGTTGCTTTCTAATATCGTTTCTTCTCAAATAAAATTACATGCCCGTTGGGGCGGTGTAGTTCCCAACTTGGCGGCGCGGGAACATTTAAAAAATATTCAACCAGTAATTACTCGGGCTTTTCGCAACGCCAAAATAAATCCTGATCAAATTGATCTCATCGCCGTTACCAATGGTCCGGGACTAATTCCATCGCTTCTCATCGGAACCGCCGCCGCTCAAACCCTTTCTTTCCTTTGGAAAAAACCGCTTATTGGCATTCACCATATTGAAGGACACATTTACGCCAATTTTATTAAAGATGAAACTGGCGTAAATCTCAAATCTCAATTTTCAATTTCTAAAAAAATTTATAACTCCGACATAAAATTTCCGATTCTATGCCTCGTTGTTTCCGGCGGACACACGCAATTGGTTTTAATGAAAAAACATTTGCGCTATGAAATAATCGGGCAAACTTTGGATGATGCCGCCGGAGAAGCTTTTGACAAAGTGGCGCGTATCTTGGGATTAAGTTATCCGGGAGGACCAGCTATCGCGGCTAAAGCGGCAAAATTTAAAAAATTAAATTTTATTAAAAATTCAAAATTAAAAATCCAAAATTATATTTCTCTCCCCCGCCCAATGATAAATTCCGGCGATTTTAATTTTTCTTTTTCCGGATTAAAAACCGCTGTCTTGTATAAAGTCAAAGAATTTCAGAAACTTCTTTCCGAAAAAAAATTGTCATCCGATGACTACGATTTTCTAATTACCGGCATTGCCTCCGAATTTCAACAAGCAGTTATTGATGTTTTAGTTTCTAAAACAATAAAATCCGCCACTAAATATCAAGTTAAAACAATTATGTTGGCTGGCGGCGTTAGCGCCAATCAAGAACTGCGAAAGCAAATGAATTTAAAGATAAAAAATAATCTTTCTGATTCAAAATTTATAACTCCAAATCCTAAATTTTGTATTGATAACGCCGCGATGATCGCTTCCGCCGCTTATTTTCGTTGGAAAAATATGAGTTCGGCGCAAAGAAAGAAAACATTTCAAAATTGGAAACATCTTTCAACCGACGCCAATTTGAAACTTTCCTAATTTATTCTTAACCAAAAGCTATTCAAAAACAATTTCGTTTTTTTATTGAAAAATCTCTCCTTTGTTGTTAAACTGTTGTTATAAAACAAATATTGATTTATTAATTACAATTGGCAATCGCTAAAATAGTTATGAAAGAATTGCCTAAAATTTACGAGCCGCAAAAACACGAAGACGAAATTTACCAAAATTGGGAAAAATCGGGCTTTTTTAATCCCGATAATTTAAAAGGGGAACCTTATTCCATTATGATGCCTCCACCCAATGTGACGGGAGTTTTACATTTGGGGCACGCGATGGAAAATTCTTTGATGGATATTATGGCGCGCTACCAACGAATGCAAGGCAGAAAAGTTTTACTTCTTCCCGGAACCGACCACGCGGCGGTAGCCACGCAAGCCAAAGTAGAAAAACTGCTAATGGAAAAAGAGGGCTATCGCAATCCACGTCAAGAATTAGGACGGGAAAAATTATTGGAAAAAATCAAAGACTTTGCCGAAAATTCCAAATCCACTATTTTGAATCAAATAAAAAAAATGGGAACTAGCTGTGATTGGTCGCGACTAGCTTACACTTTTGACGAAACAAGAAGTAAAGCGGTAAATAAAGTTTTTGAAAAAATGTACACGGACGGTTTAATTTATCGCGGCTATCGCGTGGTTAACTGGTCAATTAAAGGACAATCTACCGTTTCCGACGATGAGTTGGTCTATATTGAAAGACCGGGAAAATTGTATACTTTTAAATATTCAAAAGATTTTCCCTTTGCCATTGCTACCACCCGCCCGGAAACAAAATTCGGAGACACTGCTGTTGCGGTTCATCCGCGAGATAAAAGATACCAAAAATACATCGGAAAAATTTTTGAGATTAAAAATTTTGGCGAAGAAAAAGGAACGGAACTTAAAATAAAAATCATCGCCGATGAAGCGGTTGATCCCCAATTTGGCACCGGCGCTGTTGGCGTAACTCCCGCTCATTCTTTCACCGATTTTGAAATGTATGAAAAACAAAAAGCCGCCAATAATCCTATTGAAATAATTCCGGTTATCGGTCCGGATGGAAAAATGAACGAAAAAGCGAAATCGTTTCAGGGAATTTCCGTTCAAGAAGCGCGAGAAAAACTAATTCAATGGCTGAAAGAAAAAAAATTGCTAGAAAAAGAAGAGGACTTACTTCAGAATGTCGCCACTTCCGATCGCTTCGGCGACGTCGTAGAAATTTTGCCAATGACACAATGGTTTGTGGCGGTTAATAAGGAAATTCCCGGCCGGGGAAAAACTTTGAAACAATTAATGCGCGAAGCGATAGCCGGCGGATTAAATGGAAACCCGGCGCAAAAAATCACCGTCACTCCGGCGCGTTTTGAAAAAATATATTTTAATTGGATTGATAATCTGCGCGACTGGTGTATCAGCCGACAAATTTGGTGGGGACATCGAATTCCTGTTTATTATTGCGAACGAGGAATTTCCAATATTCAATCTTCCATTTCACCAAAAGAAGAAAAGTGTTCCAAACCGATAGTTTCTTCTAAAATTATCAATAAATGCCCGCATTGCGGAGGAAAAATAATTCAAGATCCCGATACTCTGGACACCTGGTTTTCGTCGGGATTGTGGACTTTTTCTACTTTAGCCAACACGCCAGAGCAAATTAAATTAGAAAATGGAAAATTTATAATTGACAATAAAGACTTTGCTAATTTTTATCCCACTGATTGGATGCAAATGGGATCGGAATTGCTTTTTTTCTGGATGGCGCGAATGATTCTGATGAGCGCTTACGTTTTAGATGAAATTCCTTTTCGAGATGTATATATTCATGGCATTCTTCGCAATGAAAAAGGACAAAAATTTTCCAAATCTCTTGGCAATAACATAGACCCGCTAGATATTTCTCATCAATATGGAACGGATGCCTTGCGTCTAAGTCTCGTTTCCGGCATCGCTCCGGGACAAGACAGCCACTTCTACGAAGATAAAGTCAAAAACGCCGGAAATTTCGTCAATAAACTTTGGAATATTAGTCGCTATATAATTCAAAAAACGAAAGAGCAAAAAGAAATAGAAAAAATAAAAAAAGAAAATCTAAATTCATCCGACCGCTGGATTGCCAAAAAAATGAACACACTAATTGGGGAAGTTTCTACCAATATCGAAAAATTCAACTTTTCTTTGGCAAGTGAAAAAATTCAAACTTTTATCCGAAATGATTTTGCCGATTGGTATTTAGAAGCCAGTAAATTTGAAGAAAATAAAAATGAAAAATCTTTCTTGCTAAAAACAATTCTGGAAGACGGATTAAAACTTCTGCATCCTTTTATCCCCTTTGTCACTGAATATATTTGGAAATTATTGGGAAAAGAAAAACTTCTGCTGATAGAAAAATGGCCGGACAAATCAATTTATAAGTCGCTGTCAAAAATAAATGACGCCGATGATTTTGAGCTTATAAAAGAAATTATCATAGCCATCAGAAACATCCGCCAAGAAAATAAGATAGAACCCGGAAAAAAAATTAACGCGATCATTTATGGAGGAAATTTTACGAAATTTATTCAAGAGAATGAAACCTTAATTAAAAAATTAAGAACAGGCGTTGAAAATCTAAAACTTTCGAAAGAAGGAAAAGAAATCAAAAAGGCCGCGAAAAAAATTATCGCGGGCAAAATTCAAATTTATGTTCCGCTGGAAGAAATTATTGATATTGAAAAACAAAAGAAAAATACCCGCGCGGAAATTGAAAATCTGCAAAAATATATATCCAATCTTAAAATAAGATTAAAAAACAAAGATTTTCTAAAAAAAGCACCAACGGAAATTGTCCAAAAAGAAAAAGAAAATTTAATTCGCGCCCAAGAAAAGTTAAAGAAACTGGAAAAATATTCAGTATAATAATTATAATTATTTATACTTTTTCGTTATTATTTATTATTTTTAACATAATTTGTTGTAAGAATTGCTAGACTTTCTTCATCTGTTATTCCAGAATTTTTGAAACGTTAGCGGAGAAAATTATTGTCATTTTAGAAAATTTCGAAACATTAACAGAACTGGATTCCCGCCCGCGCGGGAATGAGGAATGATATGGAAAAAGCGGGAATGACAAATAGAAATAATTAGCCAAAAATATAAACAATGCGATAAAATCTAACATCGCTAATTAAGTTAAAAAACATTTAATAATAAAAAAAATGAAAAACAAATCAAAATCATTTTTCTGGGGATTGGTAGCCGGAAGCGGAGCGCTAGTAACAGAAGTTTTTTTGTTGGTTATTTTTTCAATTTTTAATTTTCCAGAAGAAAAAATTTCCTTCTCTGTTTCTCAACCAAAAATTAACTGGCTTATTATCAGCGCTCTAATAGAAGAATTTTTCAAGCTTATTATTATCTTTAAAGCCGCGCGCCTATTTTCGCGCGGAAAAGAATTAATTGCCAATTCTTTTTTGGTAGGCGTTGGCTTTGCCACACTGGAAATTATTTCTGTCGCCAAAAATTATTTTTCAGAAATAGCGGTCGCTCCGGAAGAAGTGGCGGGATTGTTTATCATTCATGGAGCTACCGCCATTTTAATGGGATGTTTTTTCCTTTGGAGCAAAGAAAAAGTAAAAGTAAAATATATTTTTCTTTCTTTTTTAACAGCGACTTATTTTCATTTGATTTATAATCTAACTGTTTGGGCGAAAGGCGAAATATTGGGTAATTTTCTTTTCTTTTTGTTTTTAGTATTTTTAACAATTATAAGCGTTGGAAATTTTCTTTTTACTCAAAAACTTGCATCCTAAAAAATTATACTTTATAATTAAACTTGTAAAACAATTAATTAAAAAATAATTCGTTTTATTATGTAATAAAAAATTTTTTCGTTCGTCTTTTGTTTTCAAAAAGCAAACGGAAAAATCCATAAAAACAAAAATATGACAAAACAAAAAAGATCATTTTTTGAACGTTTAACTGGATCACGTCAAATAGAAAATGATGAAGAAGATAAAGTTCTTAATGTTTCATCTGAAGATGATCAAGAAGAAACAATTATCAATGCTCCTTCCGATTTCACTATGCCGGAAGAAAGTAAAATAGACGAACACCCAATGAAACAAAACGATGACGATGACGGCCAACTCACTATTGATGTTTATCAAACTGAAAACGATATCATCATTAAATCCACCATTGCCGGGGTAAAGCCGGAAGACTTGGATGTTTCTATTAATAACGATATGATTACTATTCGCGGCGAAAGAAAAATGGATGAAGAAGTCTCACAAGAAAATTATTACTATCAAGAATGTTACTGGGGTTCTTTCTCTCGCTCGGTTATTATTCCAGTAGATGTTTTAACGGATAAAGCGGAAGCTTCTTTAAAAAATGGAATTCTCACTATCCGCCTTCCTAAGGCCGTCAAAGATAAAGTCAAAAAAATTCAAGTGCGCGGATTTTAGTTTTGCTTGTTTATTATTTGTAAAAAACCGCTTTTTTCGTTATCATCAAATTACCAAACTAGATAATAAATATGAAAAATAACGATAAAAAAAGCGGTTTTTTCTTCTGGTTTATTTTTATTCTATTTTTAACAGCAAGAGCTGATTTTGTTTTTGCGTCTGAAACAGAAACAAAAAATGAAAATACTTTAATTTTTAAAATCAATGAAACACGCCAAATTATTTCCCAAAAAGACTTTGCTTCTTTATTGGAAATAAATACTGAATTAAAATTTGAACAATCAGAATACGCGCGCGCGGAAAATATTTATTTTTGCCCAACCGATTATTTTACCTGCGCTCTTTATCTAACCGAAAGAAAAAAATACCATATCCGAAAAACATCTTCTTTAACCGTTAATGAAGAAAAAACGAAAAAATTTTTAGAAACAGTGGCTGCTCAAACTGATAAAGAACCGACGGACGCCAAATTCAAAATAGAAGAAGGAAAAATCATCAATTTTGCGATGGAACAAAACGGAATCAAATTAGATATCGCGGAAAGTTTAGAAAAAATTAAAAAAGCGATCGCTGATAATAATTTTTTTTCCAAAAAAGAAATTGAGTTAGTATGGAAGATCATCGAACCGAAAGTCAAGTCCGAAGACATTAACAAATTAGAAATCAATACTATTTTAGGAGAAGGAATATCCAATTTTCGCGGCTCGCCCCAAAACCGAATTCATAACATCAAAACCGCCAGCCAAGTTTTCAACGGAATTCTTATCAAACCAGAAGAAGAATTTTCTTTTATAAAAACACTGGGACCAGTAGATGAAGAACACGGCTACCTTCCGGAACTGGTGATTAAAAATAACGAAACCGTTCCGGAATTTGGCGGTGGCATTTGCCAAGTTTCCACTAGCGCCTTTCGCGCCGCTATTTACAGCGGCTTGAAAATAACCGAACGACACAGTCACGCTTATCCGGTCCCATATTATAATCCTCAAGGAATAGACGCCACTGTCTATATCCCTCGCCCTGATTTGAAATTTATAAATAACACACCGGGATATATTTTAATTCAAACAGAAATCAAAGGAACAAAGCTCATTTTTCGTTTTTATGGAACCAGTGATAACAGAAAAATTGAAGTGGATGGACCTTTCGTCACTGAAAAAGGAACTGACGGATCAATGAAAACTTATTTCATTCAAAAAGTTTACGATTCAAATCAAAATCTAATTATCGAAGAAAATTTTAAAAGTTATTATGAATCTCCTAATAAATATCCTCACCCAGGACAAGAGCCGATTTTAACCAAAAAACCTAAAGATTGGTCTAAAAAACAATGGAAAGAATACCAGAAAACACATAATTTGAATTGACGATAACAATTTTTTTTGTTAACCTTTGACTTATGCTTTTGTTTTATTGACTTTTTTACGCGCCCATAGCTCAGTTGGTAGAGCAGATCCCTCTTAAGGATATGGTCGGGGGTTCGAATCCCTCTGGGCGCACCAGTTGCCCCCGTAGTTCAATGGATAGAACACCAGCCTTCTAAGCTGGATATCTAGGTTCGATTCCTAGCGGGGGCACTAAGAATTTTACTTTTTAATCTTTTTGAAATTATTTAGCAAACGCATCTATACGTCACCCATTAACAACTTTACAACTTGTCGCGTAAACGCAAATACTAAAAAAATCAAAATTCCTTAAAGTTTTTATACAATAAAAAATTATTTCGCTTTTTTGTTTTTGGCTTTCTTTTATCGTTAATTTAAAAAACCAAAAAATATTATTATCTCCACGCTTTCTGAAGCGCAAAAACCAAAGCCGAAACCAAAAGACTAAACAACATCGCCCACCAAAAACCAGTTACTACAAAACCAATTACTAAATAATCTACCAACTTTACCAACAATGCGTTTAAAATCAAAGTAAAAAATCCCAATGTCATTATATTGAGCGGCAAAGTAAGTATCAATAAAATCGGCTTTAAAAAAGTATTAACCACACCTAAAATCATTGCCACTATGAAAGCAATCCAAAAACTAGATACATATACTCCCGGCAAAATATACGCGCTCACAAAAACCGCCAAAGTTATAACTACCCAATTAAAAATATGTTTGCTCATATCTTTTGAAATTAAAAAAACAAATTAATTTAGTTTATTATAACATAAAAATAAAATTAATCATTTCAAAATCCAAATAAATAAAATTAATGTGATATAATTAAAAACAAAAAACAAATAAAAAAATTTAAAAATTTCAAAGTAGCTAAAAACTATGTCACAAATAAAACTAAAATTTCCAGAAAATTTTCTTTGGGGTGCGGCCACCAGCGCTTATCAAGTGGAAGGCGGAAATAAAAATAATTGGAGCGAATGGGAAAAAGCCAACGCTAAACGGCTGACTAGCGAGACGAAAAAGAAATGGCAAAAATGGCAACAAGAAAAATTCCCGGAAATGTTTGAAGAAAAAAATTATATTTCCGGACGCGCTTGCGATCACTATAATCGCTATGAAGAAGATTTTGATATCGCGAAACAACTGGGACACAACGCTCACCGTTTTTCCATTGAATGGAGCAGAATTGAACCAGAAGAAGGAAAATTTGATGAAAAAGAAATTGAGCATTATCGGAAAGTTTTGAAAGCGCTTCGCGCGCGTAAAATAGAACCTTTCGTAACATTGTGGCATTGGACCAATCCCCTTTGGTTAAAAAACGGAGAATTGAACAAAAAATTTCCAAAATATTTTTCTCGTTATGTAAAATTTGTGATAGAAAAATTAGGAGATTTGAATAATTTTTGGATAACTTTAAACGAACCCACTTCTGTAATTTTCTCTTCTTACATACAAGGAGCTTGGCCACCACAAAAAAGAAATCCTTTTAAAGCGCTATGTGTTTATAAAAATTTAGCCGCGGCTCATAATCTAACTTACTCAGAAATTCATAGAATTGCCCCCCAAGCGAAAGTGGGATTTTCCAATATTATGATTTATATTGAACCGACTCATAAATGGCACTTATTGGAAAAACTAATTGTCAAAATCTCCGATTATTTCAGTAACAGAAAATTTTTAAAAATGACTAATGGCAATAATGATTTTTTAGCTATTCAATATTATTTTCACAAAAAAATTTCTTTTTTCGGAATGAACGCAGAAAAAAACAAAAATGTTTCCGATTTAGACTGGGATATTTCTCCGGAAGGAATTTATCCTCTTTTAAAAAGTTTAAAAAAATATAATTTGCCAATTTACATTACAGAAAATGGCTTGGCAGATAAAGAGGATAAATTAAGAAGTGCTTTTATTAAAGAACATTTAAAATGGATTCACCGAGCTATTGCGGAAAAAGTGGATGTCCGCGGTTATTTTTACTGGTCGCTTTTAGATAATTTTGAATGGGATAAAGGTTTTTGGCCTAGATTCGGATTGGTAGAAATAAATTACGAAACGCTGGAACGAAAAATTCGCCCGAGCGCGTGGGAATACAAGAAAATTATTGAAGCCAACGGAATTATTGATGAAAGCAAAAGTTAAAATTTTAAAAAATTAAAAAGTAAAATGTCAAATTGGATTTTAATCGCTATTGTTGGTTATTTTTTTCTCTCTCTGGAAGCTGTCTTAAGTAAATTTTTGATAACTGGCAAAATCAAAAGCTGGAAAACTTATTCTTTTTATGTAGGAATTTTTTCTTCCTTTGCCTTGGTTTTAATCCCTTGGCGCACTACTTGGACAAATTCTTCTTTTATGGGAATTTCTTTAATAGCGGGCGCGCTTCAATTCATCTCACTGGCTTTTCTTTTCAAAGCGCTGGAAACTTCAGCCGCTTCCCGTGTTTATCTTCTTTATGGCGCCGCCAGTACTATCACCACTTTCGTTTTAGCTAATTTTTTAGTAAAAGAAAATCTTACTTTTGCCGATCTTTTTGGAATTTCTTTGCTCATAATCGGCGGATTTTTCATTTCCTTTAAGTTTTACAAAATGAAATTTTTTCACAATTACCGCGCCACCCTTTGGGCGGGATTTTTGGCAGGATTTTCCTTAGTTTTTCTTAAATACATTTATGAACACCACAATTTTATTAACGGCTATATCTGTAGTCGCATTGGCTTGGCTGGAATGGCGTTCAGCTTTCTGCTCCATCCGAAATTTCGTCGCGCCGCTTTGGGAAAAATCATCATCGCAAAAAAATACCAAAAACAAAGAAAAGAAAAATTTTTTCACCTGTTATGGACTATTTTCGCCAAAAGCATAGCGGGAATCGGAACTATTCTTACCGGTTACGCGGTTTCCTTAGGTAGTGTCACTATAGTCAATGCTCTTTCTTCCGCTCAATATCTTTTCACTTTTATTCTGATCACTTTATTGGCGTTTCATTTTAAAAAATTCTTCCAAGAAGAAATCACCTTTTCTAATCTTCTGACTAAATCGATCGGTGCCTTACTGATAATCGGCGGAATAATTTTCATCAGTTTCAGATAATAATAAACGGTTAAAATAACAAAAAAATGAATATACAAATCGCAAAAAAATTTTTAAAAATTATCGGCCAAATTATTAGTAGCATTTTTATTTTTCTTTTATTTATTTTTTTAGTTTTTAATTGGCCAATTATAAACCGCAACGAACAAATGAAAATTGGAGTCGCTTTCTCTCCTGTCTTTTCCCGTAGTTTGGGTTTGAATTGGCGAGAAAATTATTTAGCAATTCTTGAAGATTTAAGAGTAAACAAAATTCGCTTAGTCGCTTATTGGACTGAAATTGAAAAAGAAAAAGGAGTTTACGATTTCTCTGACTTAGATTGGCAATTAAATGAAGCGCGAAAGCGCGGCGTAGAAGTAATTCTCGCTTTTGGGATAAAAGTCCCCCGCTGGCCAGAATGTTTCATTCCGGAATTTTATAAGCAAAACAAACAAGAAAGAGAAATTGCTATTTTGAAAATGGAAAAAGAACTTATTGCTAGATATCGCGACTACAAAAATATTAAAATTTGGCAAGTAGAAAATGAACCATTTCTTCCCTTTGGCGATTGCGTTGAAGGCGCTGTAGATGGAAAATTAGTAGATAAAGAAATAACGCAAACTAAATCATTAGATCCCACTCGTCCAATAATGGTTACTGATAGCGGAGAATTAAGTTTATGGATTGCCGCCGCTAAAAGAAGTGATATCTTTGGCACTACTCTTTACCGCGTTATTCACAAAAAACCTTTGGGTTATTTCACTTATCCTTTAGGACCAGCTTTTTTCAAAATTAAAGCCTCATTGGTTCATTTATTAGCTGGAGAAAAAAAGATTATCATTTCTGAACTTCAAGCCGAACCTTGGGGACCGACTTGGATTACAGAAATGCCAATTGAGGAACAATATAAATCAATGAATCCGCAAAAATTAGAAGACATCATTATTTATGCTCAAAAAACTGGATTCTCTGAAGCTTATCTCTGGGGCGCAGAATGGTGGTATTGGTTGAAAATTAAACAAAACCGCCCGGAAATGTGGGACACTGCCCAAAAAATATTTTCCCAAGATAAAATAGCTCCGATCACATCCAGTCCCTAACCGTAAAAAATTTCTCTGCCTCTTGCCTATGCCTATTGCCTAATTTGTTTTTTTTGTTATAATAAATTAGTGTTTTTTGAAAAAAATTAGAGAAAATATTCCGGCGTGGCGCAGCGGTAGCGCAGGTGGCTGTTAACCACTTGGTCGTAGGTTCGAATCCTACCGCCGGAGCAAAGCATGACAGTTACTGGAAACAGTAGCTGTTTTTGTTTGTGCGCAAGCAATATTAAACACTAATTGCATCGCCATAATCTGGCAAAGATTGCTCCGTTGCAAAACCTGAGGACAATTTACATAGACATTACTATGCTTACCATTTGTCAGAATTGCATGAAGAGCAGTTGGATTTTTCTGGCCGGGATGATGCCAAAAGGCATTACAGGCTTTGAAAATCATTTTCACTTCGTCCTTAACTAAAATTCTTTTACAGTCTTGAAGTTCAAGCTGTAAAAGATTTGCCTGATTCAATCCTTTAAACATTGTCGATACCATAATCGCCTCCTGTTGTTTCTAATTTGATTGTATAATGCGCAAAAAGTTAGATTTTATACGCCTAACTTCCTCCTTTCAAACTATTAAGATAATAATTGAATTATGTATAAAATAAAAATCAAACTTGCGCATAAGTCCTGTCAACTATTTTTTCGCGATAACAACCAAATATTTTCCAAGAGACAAGCGACCGTCACCGGACCGACTCCGCCAGGCACGGAAGAAACAAATCCCTTTTGAGAACTGGCATAAATTTTTCTATCTATGTCCCCGTAAACTTTTTTACCTATTTTCTTTATTCCTCCGTCCGCAATAATTGCTCCCGTTTGAAACATTTCTTTTTTAAGTAAATTCGGCATTCCGCAAGCAGAAATTACAATATTTGCTTGCTTGATTTTTATTATTTTTTCTTTATTATTCTCTAAAATTTCCCGACAAAAAACTATTTCCCCTTCTACTTTTTCCCTTTTTAATATTTCCAACATCGTTCGGCCAAAATTTTCCGATTTAGCAATTATGACTGCCTTTTTGCCTGCTAGATTTTTAATAACGCTTTTAATTATTTTTAAAATGGAAAGCGAAAAAACTGGTTTAATTTTTCCGTCACCAGCAAAAAATTTTTTCAAATTTTCGGGATGAAAACCGTCCACATCTTTGGCGGGATCAATAGCGCCAATTATTTTTTCGGTGTTTAATCCTTTTGGCAAAGGTAACTGAACAATAATCCCGTTTATTCGTTTATCCGCGTTCAATTCTTTTATTTTTTTTATTATTTCTTCTTCTTTCGTTTTTCGTGAAAATTGAAAAAGCAAAAATCTAATGCCGACTTTTTTCGCCGCTTTTTCTTTCAAATTAACATAAATTTTTGACGCTTTGTTTTCTCCAATCAAAACTACCGCCAAACCGGGAGTTAATCCGCTTTCTATAATTTCTTTTTTAATTCGCGTTAAAATTTTATCCGCGATTTTTTTTCCTTGAATAATTTTCATATTTGTTACCGCGCGCGATTTTTTTCAACTCGCGTGTTTATTTTTCATCCACGATAAATGCTTAGCATTGAAAAATCAAAAAAAGTATACCCCAACAATTACCGCCGCCAATAAAAATCGATACCAAAAAAATATTTTATAACCAACTTTTTCCACAAATTTAAGCAAATATTTTATCGCCAAATATCCGCTCAATCCCGAGAAAAAAATTCCCGCCAGCATCGGCACGTTAAAATTAAAAACTAAATCTTTTATTTTCAAAATACTAGCGCCTAAAACAATCGGCGTCAAAAGCAAAAAAGAAAAACGCGCCGCGCTTACTCTATCTAATTGGCGAAAAAGCCCAGCGGTAATAGTAATTCCCGATCGAGATGTGCCCGGCACAATCGCCAGCGCTTGCGCCAAGCCAATAAAAATTCCGTCTCTAAATTTAATATCTTTTAAATGGCGACCGTTTGATTTTTCTGTTACATTTTTTTGACTATTTGTTTTTTGATCTGCCCAATAAAGAACAGCTCCCCAAAAAAACAAATTAAACGCCACCAATAATGGATGACGAAAAATAGTTGCCGCTAAATCTTCCAAAAACAATCCAGCTAAAACTCCCGGAATAGTCGCCGCCGCCAAAATCCATAAAGTATTATTCATATAGCGCGAATCACTAAATATTTCTTTATTTTCTTTATGCTTCAAATTGAGCGCCGACAATTTCATGATTATTATCCAATCGCGATAAAAGTATGTTACTACCGCCAACAATGTTCCAAAATGAAGCGCCACATCAAAAGAAAGTCCCGGATCTTTGAAATTAAACAGCCACGGGAAAATAACCAAATGCCCTGATGAAGAAATCGGAAGAAATTCGCTTATTCCTTGAATGACTCCTAAAATTATTGCCTGAAAAATATCCGCCATATTATTTTTTCCCAATAAAAATTATGTTTCTGCCGTTGATTATAGCACATTTTTCCGTTTTAAAACCCGCTTTATGAAATAATTTTTCTAATCCCTTCCGAGTAAAAGCATGATGATAACGAACAAATTTTCTTTTTTCATTATCGGTAAACCCGATATAACAATCGTTCCAATCCAAATCGCTTTTTCTGATAATTTTATTTTTCCAATTTTCCAAAATATTTTTCCAATATTTTTTTTGAAATAAATTCCAAACAGACACAATGATATAACCATCGGGTTTGACGACGTGAAATAATTCCCGCGCCATTTTTCTTCTCAAATCTTCGCTTGGTAAATGATGAAAAACCGCCAGAGCATACACTACATTGAAATAATCTTCCGAAAATGGTAAACTGGCTTGACCCGAGTTGATTTTTAAAAATTTAAAATTATCGGCGGTATACCTCCTTTTGGCTAAATCAATAAGTTTCGCCGAAAAATCCACTCCTATATAATTTATGTTTTTTTCAAGAAAAAGCTCCGCCAATCGGCCGTTACCGCAACCATAATCTAAAATCCGATCGTTTTCTCGCGCGTAATTTTTTATAAATTCTAAATCAGACCAAAAATTTTTCCGAGTTTGAGAAAATTTTTCCGCGATTAAATCATAACCCCTTTCAGTCTCTTTTAAAATTTTTTTCACCGTTTCTTTTTTCATAAAACAAGTTTAGGATGACATTATAATATTATGAATCAAAATTTACACGAAAATTTAATCAAATCAGCCACCCAAACCGCTTTTTCTCATCCTAGCAAATTTTTGAAATTTAAGAAACAATTTTGTTCTCGAGCAAAAATCCCCCAGCCCACCAATGCCAACCTGCGCCAGCTTTACGAAAAAATGGTGCGAGAGAAAAAAATTAAAAGAAACTTTAATTTAGAAAAAGCGATGCTCGCACATAGCGCGCGCACCCAATCTGGCGTGGCAATCATAGCCGTTCTCACTAAACCTTATGCTTGTCCCGGCCAGTGCGTTTTCTGTCCAACAGAAAAAAATATACCCAAAAGTTATCTTCCTAATGAACCAGCGGTGATGCGCGCTGTAATGAACAAATTTAATCCTTATCATCAAGTTCAATCTCGCATCAAAGCGTTAGAACTTAATGGACATAATACTGATAAAATTGAATTGATTGTAATGGGGGGAACTTTCTCTTATTTTCCGAAACATTATCAAAAATGGTTCATCGCTGAATGTTTCCGCGCGTGCAATGAATACAAAAAATCAAAAAATACCAACGCTAAAACAACATTGGAAAAAGAACAAAAAAGAAATGAGAATTCCAAACATAGAATTGTGGGATTAACGCTGGAAACTCGTCCCGATTACATTGACGAAAAGGAAATTTTAAATTTCAGAAAATTAGGTTGCACACGAGTAGAATTAGGAGTACAAACAATTTTTGACGATATTTTAAAGTTAAATAAACGTGGTCATAAAGTTTCAGCAACCATTCGCGCAACTCGTCTGCTCAAAGACGCCGGTTTTAAAATTAATTATCACTTGATGCCCGGCCTTTACGGCAGCAACCGTCAAAAAGATTATGAAATGTTCGCGCGTCTTTTTTCGGATTCTAACTTCCAACCGGATATGCTAAAAATTTACCCGACGCTGGTAATTAAAAATTCTCAACTTTACCGCTTATGGAAAAAAGGCGCTTATCAACCACTTACCGACCGCGATTTTGAAAATTTAATCATCAAGGTAAAAAACGAAATCATCCCCCCTTATATTCGCATTCAAAGATTAGTGCGGGACGTGCCTTTACCTTCTATCGAAGCCGGACCAAAAATCTCCAACTTGCGACAAATTATTGCCGCCAAAACTCATTGTCAATGCATTCGTTGTCGAGAAGTAAAAGAAACATATAAATCTGACAATAAAATTATTTTAGATAGAATAGACTACAACGGATCAGGCGGAAAAGAAATTTTTTTACAATTTATAGATTCCCCGTCTGCTTCCAAAAAAGAAACTGATAATAAAAGAAATAAATTATACGCGCTTTTGCGATTGAGAATTCCCTCTAGTTTAATTTCTTCCTCTTCTCAAAAAAAAGAACAAAAAAATACTTTGTATGAAAAAATTCCTGTGTTAAAAAATGCCGCCCTTATTCGTGAAGTCCATACTTTCGGAAAACTAATTCCAATCGGAAAAAAAGAAAAAAAATCCCCGCAACACATTGGATTAGGAAAGAAACTTATTCAAGAAGCGGAAAAAATTGCTCGTGAAGAATTTGGCATTTCCAAAATCGCCGTTATTTCCGGAGTAGGTGTTCGAAATTATTATCGTAAACTGGGATATAGACTAAAAGATAATTATATGGTAAAAAAGATACGATAATTTATTAAATTTTACAGCGCTATTTACATCTTTGGCAATTATTTCTATTTGTTTTTTATGTCATTCCCGCGTTTTTTATATCATTCCTGCGAAAGCGAGAATCCAGTTTTTCTTTTTTATCACATATAAATTTCAAATAAATTTTCTGCTAGCGCTCTAAAATTTTCCGCAATGATAAATATGAAAATTCAAAAATTTAGAGCCTCTTTTTTGATTAAGATAATTTCCCGAATTTCTTTTATTTCTCTTTAATATTGAATAATCTCAATTAAGTTTTCTGGCATCCATATTTTTTTCTTTCCCATTCTTAACCAAGTTTTAATTTGTTCCCTTCCATAAAGAGTCAATGATTTTTCTTTTAGCATACTTTGCGTTGTTTAAAAGTTAACACTTCAGCATATCAAAAAAGGGGCTTTTATGTTTGAATAGAGTTTTTGCCAAATCTATTTTTCTTTTTCAAAAAACTGCTATAATAAAAATTGTTTTCAAATTAAATTTTTAATTGTCACGAATTTTTAAATTTAAAAATTCGGCGCGCATAAATACTATGAAAATCATCAATAAAATTATTGAACTAAAAACCGCCACCACTTTAGATTTCATTGACATTACAAAAAAAATTCAAGAAAAAATAAAAGAAACCGGAATAAAAAACGGAGTTATTAACATTCAATCCCTACACACTACTATGTCAGTTATCGTCAATGAAGCAGAACCGCTTTTGATTGAAGATATGAAAAAACTATTAGAAAAATTAGCTCCTCGCACTTATAAATATATGCATGACAATTTTGAAATTCGCACCGTTAATATGTGCGATGGAGAATGCGATAACGGACATTCTCACAACAAAGCCTTGCATCTGCCCACTTCCGTTATGATAAATATCGTTAAAAATAACTTACAAATGGGAACTTGGCAAAGAATTTTCGCGGTGGAATTAGACCGCGCGCGTTCACGTAAAATCGCTTTGCAAATTATAGGTAATTAAATTTATCAAAAAAGTCAGAACTTATCTCAAAATTTTAAATTCAAAATAATTTTTTCCACTTCTTTTAAATTTTTTGCCGCGTAATCGCAACACTCACTAGAACAATTTTTAAAGCGTCCTTCTAATCGATAAATAAAAATTGTCTCCACTTTGGGGACAATTTTTTTCACATTTTCTATCTGTTCCGCTCGATCGTCCAAAAAATAAATTTTTTCTGTTTTGTTTTTTGTTTTCGTCTTTTGTAAATAATTTTTTATTACTTCTCCTTTCATTTTTTTCGTAACGTAAATTTTTTGAAAATAATCTACAATACCAGAATTTTTTATTTTTTCTTTCTGAAATTTTCCTATTCCATAAGAAACAAGAATTAAATTTTTTTTACTTAATTTTTCCAAAAAATTTTTCACATCCGGAAAAATATAATCGCTAGCAGAATGCAAAAAATTAAATAAATCTTTTTTTAATTTTTCTTTATCAATGTCGGTTTCTTTCGCGATTCTTTCAATTTGTCGCCAAGGATCATAACAGCGTAAAGCGCTCGATTTTTCTTTCGCAAAATCCGCGTAATAAGTTTTTTCAAAAATTTCTCGAGAAACGTTATGTCTTAAAAAAACTTTTAGATAGTCTCGTTTGAATTTTCGAGTGTTGAATAAAACATCGTCAAAATCCACGAAAATCATATTATCTCTTGAATTAAATTGTTATATTCATCCATTTCTAAAATCATCATCAAAACTTTTGCCAGTTTATCGCTATCATGGCGAATAAAAGAACGCGAATTCGCTATAATATCATTTTTATTTTTTTTCGGCTGAGTTCGTTTTAAAACATCAGCTTTAATTACTTTATAATTTCTTTTTTTTAAAATATCCTTTTTAAATTCCACAATTGATCCTTTGCCTTCTCTTTTTTCATATTTTTTTATCAATTTCTTTTCCGGTTTGGTTCCGGAAAAAACCACAAAGTCAATCCTTTCATCGCCAATATAATCATTTATAGAAGCGACATAATCGTCCACAGAAAAATTCTCCGTTTGTCCTTTTTTATTAGTCAAATTACAATTATAAACCACTTTGGCGCGACAATTACGAAGCGCTTCAGAAACTCCCGTTACTAAAAAATTAGGCAGTATTGATCCGTAATGATCACCCGGACCAATAATAATCATATCGGCTTTTTTTATGGCTTCTAATACTTTTAAATTAGCTTTTACTTTCGGTTTTAAATAAATTTTTTCCACTCCGTATTTCCTAACATCTTTATTATGATCAAGTTGTTTTTCTCCAATAATACTTTTGCCATTTTTAAGTTTAATCTGTAAATTCATTTTTTTATCAGAAACAGGAATCACTTTTCCTTTGACACTTAAAATCGTAGCCGCTTCTTCCACTCCTTTAGCCAATCTTCCTTTAATCTTTTCCAAAGCTGATAAAAAGAGATTGCCAAAATTATGTCCTTTGAGTTCTCCTTTTTCAAAACGATAATTCATCAACTCGCGCAAAGTTTCTGAAGAATTAGAAAGCGCCGTCAAACATTGACGAATATCTCCCGGCGGCAACACGCCTAATTCATCGCGCAAACGACCGGTAGATCCTCCATCATCCGCCATAGAAACAACCGCTGTAATATTTACCGGATATTTCTTTAATCCTAAAAGCAAAGTAAAATGTCCTGTTCCACCTCCGATTGTTACTATATTTTTCATAATTCCGTAAATAAAACACAAACAATCAGTTTAAAAATTTTTATTCAATAACTATATTTACCAATCGCCCCGCCACGAATATCACTTTCTTAATTTTTTTTCCACTAATATATTTCTGCGTTTTTTCGCTTGAGATCGCCAATTTTTTAGCTTCTTCATCGGAAATATTCACCGACGCTTCAATCCTGTCGCGAACTTTGCCATTAATTTGAACCACCATTTCAATTGTTTCTTCTTTGATCAGTTCCGGATCATATGTTGGCCATTTCTCTAAAAATATGAGTTTTTTATTTCTCATTCTCTCCCATAATTCTTCGGAAATATGCGGCGCAAAAGGAGCAAGAAGTATCAAAAATTTTTCTATCACCGTTTTTGAAAGTTTCTTGTTTTTGATATTATTTATAAATATCATCAACTTGCTGATCGCCGTGTTAAATTTCAATTCTTCAATATCTTCCGTTACTCCTTTAATAGTTTTATTCAACAAAAAAGACAACTCTTTGGAAATTTGTTCTTCACTATTTAAAACCAATTTGTAATTTTGAAAAAGATTCCATACTTTTTCCAAAAACCGATATACCCCTTTCACTCCCTCTTCGTTCCACATTACATCATCTTCCAACGGTCCAGCAAACATCATATACATTCGCGTCGCATCCGCGCCAAATTTAGACACCATTTCATCAGGATTAACCACATTACCTTTGGATTTACTCATCTTTACTCCGTTTTTATCCAACACCATTCCTTGATGACGTAATTTCAAAAACGGCTCGTCAAAATCAATTAGTCCAATTTTTTTCAACGCTTTAATAAAAAATCGCGCGTAAAGAAGATGTAAATAAGTATGTTCCGCCCCGCCAATATAGAGATCCACTGGCAACCACCTTTTTAATTTTTCTGGCGCGCAAAATTCTTTTTCATTTTTTGTATCCGGATAACGCAAAAAATACCAAGAAGAATCCACAAAAGTATCCAAAGTGTCCACCTCCGGTATCCAGTTTTGTCCGAATAATTTTTCCGTTCGTTCTTTGAGTTCTTTTGATTTTTTAAGCGGTGATTCGCCTGTTGGCGTAAAATCTACATCTTTCGGTAAAAGCCACGGCAAATTTTCTTCACCTACGAATTTCGCCTCTCCCTCTGGCGAATAAACAATCGGTATGGGACAACCCCAATACCTTTGTCGCGAAACTGACCAATCGCGTAAACGATAATTTGAGGTTATTTCCCCGCCTACAAATTCTGTAATTTTCTTCTTCGCCTTCTCGCTTTCCATTCCGTCAAACTTTCCTGAATTAATTAATTTTCCTTCTCCCGTGTAAATCTCTTCGGAAATATTTTTTCCAGAAATAACTTTTTTTATCTTAAGTTTGAACTTCTTTGCAAACTCATAATCCCGATTATCATGCGCTGGCACAGCCATAATTGCACCCGTACCATATTCACCAAGAACATAATCCGCCACAAAAATTGGCACTTCTTCCCCATTAGCGGGATTGATCGCTTTAATCCCTTTTAATTCAACTCCTGTTTTTTCTTTATTCTCAATTCGCTCCCTTTCTGTCTTATTTTTCGCTTGTCTTACATATTTCTCAACCTCATCATAATTTTTAATTCTTATTTTTTCATTTTCAATTAATGAATGTTCCGGCGCCACTACTAAATAAGTTACCCCAAACAAAGTATCTGGCCGAGTGGTAAAAACTGTAATTTCTCCAATTTTATTTTTTTTACCAGCGTAAATTTTTTCATCGTTTGAAAATTGAAAATTAAAAATTGGAAATTTTAAAAGCGATCCTTCTGATCTCCCAATCCAATTTTTTTGATTCTTTTTGGTGGATTCTGGCCAATCTAATTTATCCAAATCATTGATTAAATCCTCAGCAAAATCAGTAATTTTAAAAAACCATCCCAATACTTCTTTTTGCTCAATCTTGGTTTTACAGCGTTCACATCTTCCATCCACTACTTGCTCATTGGCAATACTGGTTTGACAAGATGGACACCAATTAATTTTATCCATTTTTCTTTCCACTAATCCATTTTGAAAAAATTTTCCAAAAATATATTGTGTCCATTTGTAATAAGAAGGATCGGAAGTATAAATTAAATTTTTCAAATCGTGTCCTAAACCTAACATTTTCATTTGACGCAAATAATTGTCCGTATTTTTCTTGGTTGTTTTTTCGGGATGAATTCCGGTTTTTACGGCATAATTTTCCGCTGGCAAACCAAAAGAATCAAAACCCTGCGGATGCAAAACATCATATCCTTGCATTTTTTTGAAACGATAAATTATATCCGAAGCAGTATAAGATTCCGTGTGTCCCATATGCAATCCGTCTCCCGATGGATAAGGAAACATATCTAAAACATAATATTTTTTCTTTTCGGGTTCGTCTTTATGTTCATATAATTTCTCTTTTGTCCATCTTTCTTGCCATTTTTCTTCAATTTTTTGATGATTATATTTTTCCATAATTTTTTTTAATATCTTAATATTATCTTATTTTTCAGCTTTTTTCAACTAAAAAAACGAGACGTTTCCCCTTGAAAAAATAAAAAAAAAGAGTAAACTTAATGGAACTTATGCTCCCGAAATATCTTATCAAAACTTTTGGTTGCCAAATGAATTATAGCGATTCAGAAAGAATTGCCGCTTTTTTAGATTTCTTTGGTTTAAAAGAAGTAAAAGAGAAAAAAACTGTTCAATTTTCTACTTCCAATTATTTAAAATCTTCAAAAGCGAAAAATTTAATAATTATTTTCAATACTTGCGGCGTGCGTCAAATGGCGGAAGATCGCGTGTATGGCCAAGTTCATAATTTGCGCAAAAACAATCCGCAAATCAAAATAATTTTAACCGGCTGTTTAGCACTCCGAGCGGACGTTCAAAAAAGATTAAAAGAGAAGGTAGATTTATTTTTTCCAATAAATCAACTACAACAACTGGAAAAGTGGCTTATTAAAAATTATCCCGAAATTGAAAATTTAAATTTAAAAAATTCTGTTTTTAAAAACCAAACTTTATCTCAAGAAAATATCTCTTATCTTTCTATTAAACCCAAATATTTTAATAAATTTTCAGCTTATGTTCCCATTATGACCGGCTGTAATAATTTTTGTTCTTATTGTGTCGTTCCTTACGCGCGCGGAAGAGAAATTTCCCGTCCAGCAACGGAAATTTTGAAAGAAATTAAAGATTTAATTAGAAAAAAATATCAACATATCATTTTATTGGGACAAAACGTCAATTCTTATACTGATGGAAAAAATAATTTCTCCGCTTTGTTAAAAAAAATAAACGCATTGCCGGGAAATTTTTGGTTAAGTTTTTTAAGCAATCATCCTAAAAATGTAACTGATGAAATGATTGAGACTGTCGCTAAAAGCGAAAAAGTTTGCGAATTTTTCCATTTGCCGATTCAGTCCGGCAATGACGAAATTTTAAGAAAAATGAATCGCCACTATACCGCCCAACAATATTTAAACTTAATAAATAAAATAAAAAAAGCTTATAAAAAATATAAACCGGACAAACTTTTTTCTTTAACCGGCGACATTATTGTCGGTTTTCCCGGAGAAACAAAAAAACAATTTTTAGATTCGGCGAAAATTATGCGTCAAGTAAAATATGATATGGTTTATTTTGGACAATTTTCTCCTCGCCCCGGCACCGTCGCTTGGAAAATGAAAGACAATGTCTCTAAAAAAGAAAAAAAACAACGAGAAAAATTTCTCAATGAAATTCTCAAAGAAACCTCTTTAAAAAATAACCAAAAGTACGTCGGAAAAATACTGGAAGTTTTACTAGAAAAAAAAGAAGGAAATTTTTATTTTGGAAAAACCCGCACAATGAAAAATGTAAAAGTTATAGCAACAAACAAAAAGAATTTAATCGGAAAAATAATTCTAGTAAAAATAACGCGCGCGCATATTTGGAATTTAGAAGGAAAAATCGTTTCAAAAACTAATAACATTCACCGACAACCAAATGAAAAAAAAGAATAAACTCAAAGAGCAACCTACTAATAAAATCCTCGTTATTCTAGGACCCACTGCTTCTGGAAAATCGGATTTAGCAATTCAATTAGCGCGCGAATTCGAAGGAGAAATCATTTCCGCCGATTCCCGACAAGTATATCGAGGAATGGATATTGGCTCGGGAAAAGTAACGCGCGATTCTTTTTCTCCGCGAATAAATTCAGAAACAAAACCGCTTCCCAAAAACAAAAAAATAATTCCTTATTGGAGCGAAGGCATCCCTCATTATCTCATTGACATCGTTAATCCTAAAACAAAATATAACGCCGCTAAATTTAAAAAAGACGCCGAAAAAATTATAAAGTATATTCTTTCACGCGGGAAAATTCCCATTATCTGCGGCGGTACTGGTTTCTGGATTAAAACCATTGTGGATAATATTTCTTTTCCGAATGTTAAACCAGATTGGAAATTACGCAATCAATTGCGCGACAAAAGCGCCGCTGAATTATTCAAAAAATTAAAAGAACTTGATCGCGAACGCGCTAAAACTATTGATCCTAAAAATAAAGTTCGTTTAATTCGCGCTATTGAAATCTGCCAATCAATCGGCAAAGTTCCTCCTGTTTATCATATTTCAGGCGGCGCGTGTTATCAATTTATTCAAATCGGGATTGATCGACCAAAAGAAGAATTAAATTTAAAAATTAAAAAAAGATTAGAAGAAAGATTTAAGCAAGGAATGATTGAAGAAGTAAAAAAATTACACAAAGAAAAGAAAGCGAGTTGGAAAAGGTTGGAAGAGTTTGGATTGGAATATCGTTGGATCGCTCGTTTCTTGCAAGAAAAAATATCAGAAAAAGAAATGAAAGAAAATCTTTATCAAGCTATTTGCGCTTACGCTAAACGGCAGAGAACTTGGTTTAAAAAAGACCAAAGAATAATATGGTTAAAAGATTATTCAGAGATTAAAAAAACGATAAAAAATTTTTTAAAAGAAAAATAATATGTGCCGCGCGTTATACAGCAACATTACTATTTTAAAATTTAAGAAATGAATGAGATTAATTATTAATTATTAAAGGTTTAATATTTAAAAATTGAATCTTTGTCATTAAAGTAGATTCCCGCCAGAGTTTGACCTCGTGAAAACGGGGGCGGAAATGATAGGGAAAACGCAAGAATGACAAATAAAAATAACTAGCCGAAAAGCAAATAACGCAATGAAATCTAGCAAATTATTGAAGCAATTTTTTGAGCATTTTCATCGCTAACTGGGGATTGGCTTTTCCTTGCGTTTCTTTCATAATTTGCCCCATCAAAAATTTCAGAGCATTTTCTTTGCCTGCTCGGTAATCCGTCACGGAAGCGGAATTTTTTTCAATAACTTTTTTAGCAATATTCTCCAATTCTCCCTCATCGCTTACCTGAATTAAATTTTTGTTTGTGATAATTTGACTGGGATCGCCTCCTTTTTTATACATTTCCGCCAGCACTTGTTGAGCGGCGCTGGAATTGATTTTTCCGTCCGCCACAAAACCGATCAGTTCGGCGTAATTTTCTGGAGTAATTTTTATTTCTGTTATTTTCTGTCCATGTTCTACTAAATGTTTTCTCAATTCCGTGTTAATGTAATTAGCCGCTAATTTAATTATTTTTTCTTCATCCGCGATAATTTCTCTCGCTTCTTTTTTTTCTTTTAATTCGCTAATCGTTTTTTCAAAATAATCAGCCAGATCGCGTTCGGAAACCAAAATTTCCACCGCCTCCGGAGTTAGTTTGTATTGTTTTAAAAATCGTTCTTTTTTCGCGTCAGGAAGTTCAGGAAGTCGCATTTTTAGATCTTCAAAATACGCGTCGGAAAATTCCATAGGAGGAATATCCGGCTCGGGAAAATAACGGTAATCAGCGGCTGTCTCTTTAACACGTTGAGAAACAGTAATACCGCGATTTAAATCCCAACCGCGAGTTTCTTGAATGACATCCTGACCATTTTCTAAAATTTCTTTTTGCCTTTCAATTTCATAATTAATCGCCTTTTCCACAAATTTAAATGAGTTAATATTTTTTATTTCCACTTTAGTTCCGCTTAATCTGTCTTGTCCTTCTTTGTATAAAGAAACATTGGCTTCGCAGCGCATATTTCCCTTTTCCATATCCGCGTCTGAAATTCCTAGATATCGACAAATTTGCTGTAATTTCTGAGAAAAAATTCGCGCTTCTTCTCCCGACTCAAAATCAGGTTCGGTAACCAGTTCCATTAGTGGTAAACCGGCACGATTAAAATCCAATAAAGAATAACCCGCTCCTTTGAGATGAAGAGATTTTCCTGTGTCTTCTTCTAAATGAATTCGAGTAATTCCTATTCGTTTGTTAGCGCGCGCTTCTTTACCTACAGAAATATCTAAATAACCCTTTTCACATAAAGGTTCATCGTATTGGGAAATTTGATAACCTTTGGGAATGTCGGGATAAAAATAATTTTTGCGATCAAATTTTGATTTTTTACGTAACTGACAATTTAAAGCCAATCCTGCCAACTGAACAAATTCCACCGCTTTTCGATTAGGAACCGGTAAAGTGCCGGGATGCCCCATACAAACAGGACAAATATTAACATTCGGTTCTTTTTCTAATCCCATTCCGTTCTTGCAATCGCAAAACATCTTGGACTGAGTTTTCAATTCCACATGAATTTCCATTCCAATTGTCGCTTTATATTTGTTCATAATTTAATGCAACGTAAATACAAAATTATAAATCATTAATACTTATCTTTCGTCTCCACTGCCTCCAATTTTTCCCCGCTCCATTCGACTGGATAATTTTTCAATATTTTTTTCCGCCACTTTATTTAAATCTAAACCTAGCTCCGTCACTATTTGCGACACATACCATAAAACATCGCCTAATTCTTTTTCTATTTTTTCTTTTGTTTCTTCATCAATTTTTCCTCCTTTATCTCTAATAACTTTTTTAATTTTTTCCGCCACTTCTCCCGATTCTCCCGCCAATCCCAAAGTAGGATAAATAAAATTACTTCCGGCATCAGGATAAATAGCCGTCTTTCTTGATTTTTTTTGATATTCGTTAAAATCCATAAATTTGATAAAACTTTAATTATTTTATTTTAAAATGAGATTTAATTATCTTTTTCAAATCACTTTGCACTTTTTTAATATTATCTTCTTTCTTCTTTTTTTGGTTAGCGGACACATTCACCCAATTATATTTTTCCGCCAATAGCTGATTAAAACTGCGACAAATTTGAATTCTTTCCGGATCAATTTCATTGCGGTGATTTTTTTCTATCGCGGTTAAAAACCTTTCACCGTCCATCAAGATTTCTAGATCGGGTTTAAGTAAATTTTCGTTTATTTTTTCCAAATAATCAAGTTCGCCTCCCCAAACTAGCCCCCAAGCAATACCAGTGCCAATATAATCTTCCGCCACAATCCATTCTCCTTTCTTCAATCTCTGCAATAAAGTTTTCTCATAACGTTTTCTGTTTTGAGCGTATTTTTCTTGAAATTTATGAGTGGATAATTTATTTTTTTTCCTAAATTCAGGATTGCGTAAATATTGATAAATAAACGGACCTTCCGGCGCCAAATCGTAAATAGGATATTTCAATTTATGCGCGTCTTTTCCTTGCGATTTTAAATATTTAACTAACAATTCAACCTGAGTTGTTTTTCCTATTCCGTTAATACCGTATATAGCAATAAATTTTCCCATCATAATATTTCTTTATTCAAAATACTTATATACATTATCCAATTGTTACTTTTTAATAATAATATCTTGTTCTCCTCTCTGAACATCAAACCGATTCGGTTCTTCATCTAAATGAAAAATTAGCCCATCTTTAGCAAATAATTTTTTCAAACTCGCGATCATTTTCAAAATCTGTTCAACCAATGTTGGATGCACGAAACGAGTAGAACGCAATTCCGCCAAATAAACCAACGCTTTCAAATCACCGGCGAAACGGCACGGCACCCGATAACCCATCGCGATAAAATATTGTCTCTCTTCTTTAGAAATTTTCATTTTTTTAATTTTTTTCTCTTGCGCTTTGATAAATTCCTCCGCTTCTTTTTTCAACTCGGAAGGAAGCGCGTTTAGATACCATGGATTAAATCCATGATCCAAAACTAAAAGAGGCATTCTTTGGACAATCGCCCGATGTCTTTGTAAATCGCGAAATGATCCGAAATCCAAAAGAAATTCATAAGCAAGTGTTCCACATTCGCCAATCATAGTCGGCAATTCAGTTTTCTTTGGTCGTTTTTCTAATATATCTCTATAATTTACCAATAACTTTCTGTTTATATTATCATACAAAAGCTTAAAATTTTTGACTTTTTTATTTTCATAATAATATTTTTTCCGCATCCAATATTCATTGTATTTTTCCGTTTGAGGAAATCTTTCCTGCCCAAAAGAACTGGAATACATATTTTTAAGCGCCATTTCCGTTTTTTCAGCTATATCGCGAACTTCTTCTAGCGGATGATGACGCAAAAGCATCAGCTCATCCGCGAATTGGCGAAAATTCATTCGCCATGCCACATTAGTAGTCGCTCCCGCGGGCAAAAAAGCGCGAGCAATATCAAACGCGCGAGCGTTAATCGCTTTTTCGTAAATTTCTTCTTTTTCTTTTTTTTGGCGAGGAAATTGTTTTTTTAAATATTCCCGCAATGGCTTCTGTAAACGCAAATAAAATTTCCGCCAATTTTCCAAAATTTCTTTACCTTCTTTTGTTCCAGTGGAATCTAAAAATTTTTGCCGAGAAAAATCCACATATCTTGTTGAGGCTTCTTGTCCGGAATAAAGCCGCCAGTCTTGAATGGCTTTCGCCGCCAACATAGAAATCCCTTCCACAAAAACAGTCGCACTACCGCAATCGCCAATAGACTTATGCCCATAACCGACATAAAATCGCTCCATAAAATTTTCGGCGCCTTTTTCTTTTAAAATTTTCAAATGATGTTTAATCCCGCCGGTAGATCGCGAATGTAATGCTTGTAGCATTGCTTCCGCTTGCCCGTCAATTTTGGCTTGAGTGTTCAAAACTAAAATAAAACCGCCATTGGATAATTTTTTGATCACGTGATTTTTTAGAATATTCATAATGCTATAAAAACAAAAAAGACTAAACTTCTTTTATTTTAACACACCAAAAGCAAAACAAAAAACGCGAGAAATCGCGTTTAATTGATAATTTTATCCACTTGAGCATATAAATCATCCCAATCGCCATTATTATCAATCACTACATCGGCGTGATTTTTCAAATCTTTAATCTGCAGTTCCGACTCACTTTGATGCTCTCTCTCAAATTCTTCAAAAGTTTTGTTTTTATCATCAGGATTTTCTCTTCGTTTCAAAATCCTCTCATAACGTTTTTTTATATCAGCGTCAATATAAATCAGTTTAAACTCCGGAATCTCTCGTAGATATTTAATATCATCCAGTCGGCGCACTCCGTCTATGATAATCAGATTGTTTTGCTCTTCTTTCACATCTTCCGCCATCACCTTGGCCAGCGCGTCCTCTCCGAAGCTCTCACGCAAAGAAGTGGAAAGATTCTGCATATTTTTCCGACTCTGTTCTAAGTGCAAGCGATCCAAAATATCACGGAGTATAGTGGAAAACCGGTAAGATGAAGCATTATGTTTCTTTTTTAAATATTCCGCCACCGTTCCTTTTCCGCTAGCAATTTCTCCAGCGATCCCTAAAATTATTTTCTGCATATATAAAAACTATTTTTTAACCGTTTTAACTCCATATTGTTCCATATCATCAATCAAATCATTTTCTCGCCAATCATTTATCCATTCAGAAACATCATATTCCTTAAGCGAACCATCAGCTTGATTGGCAATAACTTTTTCAATTCCGGAATTAATTATCATTTTTTTGCAAATAAAACATGGCAACGCGTTGATTATTTGAGATTTTCCGGAATCATCCAGTTTTTCTGAATAAAGATACATAGTGCCTCCCAATATGCTTACCCCTGCTCGCGCCGCGTTAATAATAGCGTTTTGCTCGGAATGAACGCTTCTGCAAAGTTCATATCTTTGTCCTGATGGAATACCCATCTCTCTTCGCAGACAACTATTTCGTTCAAAACAATCTTTGGTTTTTCTAGGCGCTCCAACATATCCGGTAGAAATTATTTGATCGTCTTTCACTATAATCGCTCCGTGTCGAGCCCTAAAACAAGCGCTTCTCATAGAAACCTCCCGAGCAATATTCATATAGTGTTTCTGTTTGGAAACTCTCTCTCGCATAAAATTTTTGTCTTAATGTTGAAATGTTAACAAATTAAAAATTTCTATGTTTTAGTAATTTCTCCCACCACCCGATCCACTTCTGAAAGCAGATAATTCAAATCCTTGTCGTTTTTAATTATAAAATCGGCTTTTTGTCCGATTTCTGGCACATATTTTTCCGTTTCCACTTGTTCGGTTTCTTGAAATTTTTCAAAACTCATTTCATCGTCGGTTTTTTCTCCGCGATTTCGCACTCGTTCCCAACGAAGTTTTTGTGGAACATCCACAAAAATTATATAACTGTCGGTATAAGATTTGATAAAATGAAAATCTTCCCAAAAACGGATTCCGTTAACCAGCAAGATTCCATTACCATTGTCAATTCTTTTGCGGAGCGCGCGGGAAAGAATATCATCTCCGAAACGATTGCGAAATTGTACCGCCAACCATTGCTGATCTTCTTTAGAAAATTTGTCAAAATAAATGGAAAGCGTTTCTTTTAAGGGATCGGCAAAACGCATCAGTTGCGCTTTGTATTTTTCTTTAAGATAATTAGCCACCGTATCTTTTCCCGATCCGGTCGCCCCCACCAAACCGATTATTATCCTGTTTTTGGTCATTGTTTTGGTTTTTTCAGCGCGAATTTTACACGGCCGATTTTTTAAAATTTTAAAATTAGCGATAAGAAACAACAACCCTGATTGTATGTTAAAACAAAAACAAAGTCAATGTATTGTCTAAGTCACTACATTCAAACATGAAAGCCCCTTTTTCCGCTAAACTAGAGCGTTAATCAATTAACGCTTATGAGTATGCCGAAAATAAAAAAATTACCTTTCGTGAAAAAGAAAAATTAAAAACTGATTAAGATATCATGCCGCCAAGACTAATTTTATCTCCGCGTCCATAAGCGCGCGACCGCGTTTTTCTTCTTCTCTTTTCAATAATTTCGCTTGAACCAAAATAAAAATATCGGGAAGTTTTTCCATTTTCTTTTCTTTGGGCGTTCCCTTTTTTCTAGCAATAAGCATCGCTGAATAATTTAAGTTAGATTTAATTCTTTCTCTTTTCAAAACGGCTTTAATATTTTTTAGTCTTTGTAGGTACGCGGAAACTTTTCGGCAATAATCTTTGGTTTCCGCCGGCCATTCTTTCCATGGTTTTTGCCAAATACCGTGTCCGGCATTGTAGGCGGCAATCAATTTTTCTTGCGCCGCCTCAAATTTTCCTTTTTTATATTCTTTTTTGCCAATGCCGTAATTATCAAAAAGGTTAATGAAAAAAAGTTTTCCTAGCGCCCGACTGTAATTGGCGTTTTCTTTGGCAAGTTGTTTTATTTTTTTAAGCAATTCGTCCGCTATTTCTCCTTTCGCGCCATATTCAATAATTCCCTCTCTTCCCAATTTCTCTAAATACCTATTCACGTCGCGAAACGCAATGTCCATCGTTTGCATAATTCCGAAAGCGCCCTTCCTTGATTCGGCTTGCGCGTCAAATCCGGATTCCTGAAGTTGAATAGCGATAAAAAAATCATCCATAAAAATTTTTTTTGGCCAAAAACGCTCTCCTTTAGTTTTTAAAATTTCATATTGAACAAGAAAGTTTTCTAATAAATTTCGAGCATTCTTTTCCAAACGCTCATCTTCTTTCCGTTTTTCTTTTTCCGATAATTCTCCTTCCTTGCCTGAAAAAGACAATTTCTTTCCTGTTTCCGAACGATCGTTTCCTTTGTTTGATTCCTTTCCATTTTCTTCGCTGGTTAATTTTTCTATGGTCTTTATCGCTCCCGCAACACCTAAAAGCGCGGTGGTGGACAATGATCCCGTTAAAAATTTTCTTCGGCTTTCATCGATTTCCTCTCTTTTTTTGTTTTCGCTTGCGCGCGGTTGAAACTCAAAATTCATTTTCATACCCGACTGACATTTTCAAAAGATTATACTTATGTTATAATTAATTATAACATAGAATTTAAAAAAACTATCTTAAAAAAATGAAAAATTGGCTTGTTTTCATTCAACCTTATCTTATTTTTTCAATTCCTATTTTCATAGGAATCAGTACTCAGGTTATTAAATATATCCTTTATTCTTTCAAACACGGTTGGGATTTAAATTACGCGTTTACTCATGGGCATATGCCTAGCGCCCACACCAGCTTTATCGTTTCTCTTTCCACTTGTGTCGGATATTATGAAGGAGTTAATAGCGGCGCTTTCGCAATTGCTATAGCGTTGTCAATTATCATCATTGATGACGCTGTTAGATTGCGAGTATATATGGGCGACCAAGGAAGATTTCTTAATATGCTTATCCGCCAACTTCCTATCGATAAGAAAAAGTTTCCCCGTTTCAAAGAAAGAGTGGGACATCGCGTTAGTGAAGTCATTATTGGAGGTATTTACGGATTTTCCGCGACTATGCTTATAATAAAGTTATTAAGCATTTAATCTTTTAAATTTTTAAATAAAGCATTAAATAAAGCAACCGCTTTTTTATATTTAATCTTTAATTATTTTTAAATTTCAAATTAATAATTAGGTTCCAAAAAATTAAGCTCTTCCAAAATTACCTTTTTATCGTTCCAAGCAATCCTTTTGTTGCCAATCGCCATTGTTTCTTCGGCTCCTTTGCCAGTAACAACGACAAAATCTCCTTCTTTAGCGATTTTTAAAGCTTTTTTTATTGCTTCGCGACGATCAAAAATTTTCCAAAAATTATCTCCTTCTTTTTTATTTTTAATGCCGCTAGCTACTTCCTCAATAATTTGCCACGGATCTTCGTGATAAGGATCCTCATTGGTTACAATTAAATAATCGGCATAACGAGAAACAATTTCTCCCATCAATGGTCTTTTCCCTCTGTCTCTTTCCCCGCAAGCGCCAAAAACGGCGATAATATTTTTGTTTTCACAATTTATTTTTTTTAACAAAGAATATAATTTTTCCAGCGAATCCGGAGTAACCGCGTAATCAATGATAATATTCAATCCCTTGTCATTGAGAACATATTCTATTCGTCCCGAAACACCTTTAATTTTTTCCAACGCGCGCGCGGCAATGTCTAGATCGATTCCTTCCGCTTGAGCCACGCTGATCGCCGCTAAAGCGTTTTCCACATTAAATTCACCAAGCAAATTTAATTTAAATTTCGTCCATTCGCCACGGCGAGTAGATTGAATTTTGAATTCAGATTTTTTAATCCCTAAATTAATTTCTTCGGCAACTATTGTTTTGACATTTGTTGTTTGATATTTGTTATCGTCTGAGATTTTAAATTTCAAATTTTGAGTTCTTACGCTGTATCCCCATTTTTCTTTCGCTCTCGCTTTCAAAAACTCTTCCGGTTTTTCCATATTCAAATTAACTACGATTTTCTTGGCTTCTTTGAACAATTTCAATTTTGCCCAACGATAATCATTCATTGTTCGATGATAATCCAAGTGCTCGCGCGTCACATTAGTGATCACGGCAATTTCCCAATTTATTCCCCAGACTCTGTTTTGATCCAAAGAATGAGATGAGACTTCCAAAATCAAATAATCGCAACCTTCTTCTATCGCTTGTCGGATAAATTTCTGAACCGCGAAAGCGGATAAAGTGGTAAATTTAGTTTTGTTCACCCATTCTTTATCACCGATTTTGAAATTGATAGTAGAAGCCAAAGCCGTTTTGTATCCCGCTTCTTCAAAAATTTTCGCAATCATTTGAACGGTAGTGGTTTTGCCATTGGTTCCCGTTACAGCAATTACTTTAATTTTTTTACCAGGAAATCCATAATAAAAATTAGCCACTAACGCTTGCGCTAAATGATAAATATTTTTTATTTTTTGAGGAAAAATTTTTTTAATTAAGTTCATAAGTCAAAACAAAATACTTTTTATTTTTCTCAGCGTTTGATAAATAAAATATTTTCGGCGATCAATAATCAAATCATAACTACCCAAAAATTTAAGGGGTATAGCAAAACGAGAAAAACCCAATTTAAATCTTGTGATACCTTGCCAATCATTACTGATAGATTGAAGTTTAGAATTTATTTTCACTCCTCCAAAATCATAAAAATCGCATCCGGCTTTCTTTGCGTCTTTTATCGCCTGCCATTGCAATAAATAAGTCGCCATCAAATTTTTGTATTTATCGTCCGATGCCCCGTGCAAATAAATAGCTGTATCTATGTAAAAAATCATAATGTTGGCCGCAACTACTTTGCCTTGATATTCCGCCACATATAACTTAATAATTTCTGGAGGAATAATTTCAAACATTTTTTGATAATAATTTTTCGGATGCGATTTAATCCCGTTTCTTTTCGAAGTGATTTTTACTAAACGCCAAAATTCATTAAAATAAAATTCCTCTTCTTGAATATTCTTATCTTCTTTTATTTTATTTTTATCATTAGGATTTTTAGAATTTGAAAATTGTTTGGAAGCAGAAAACTGAAAATAGGAAATTACTTTTACTGAAACTCCTCGCCTTTGTGAAAGTTTGATATTGTATCTCGTTTTCGGTTTCATCTCTGCCAAAATTTCTTCCTCCGACCGAGAAATATCCAGGACAAAAATTTCCTTTGGCTGCATATCGTGCGGCGCTTTGACAATTTTATATCCAATATTTTTTTTTATAAAATTTAAAGTTTTTTCGTCTTCCGCGTCAAAACGAATCCATCCACTATTATTCTTCCGAGTCAAAACAAAAATTTCCGAAAAAATTTTTTTGACTTTATCATAATCATCGGAATTCAAAAAATTAAAATCCGGCCGCGGAATATAAAAATATTTTCCCGCTCCCAAAAGCTTATGTTCAATTATATTTAAACAAAAATTTTTATCTCTGAGAGAAAAAGTCTGTCGGCCAAAACTTTCTTGAAATTTTCGCCATTCTTCGGATTGTAAAAAATTTTTTCGAAAATAACTTTTCATATTTCATATTTTCGCGCGCCGATTGTCTTGTTTTTATTTTCCGATATTTTTTAGCGCCATTTTTATTCGTTCGCTTACATCTTTTATATTTTTAGGAACGGATTTCAACGCTTCGCGCGCCTCAGAAACCGAATAACCCATACTTTGCAAAGCTTCAATCGCTTCACTGTCGGCTACCGCTTTTTCTTTGTCCGCGCTTGGCATTTCGGCAATTTTGTTTTTTAATTCCAAAATCACTCGGCTGGCGGTTTTTTTACCCACACCGGAAACGCGAGTCAAAACAGACGCGTCTTCATTAAGCACAGCCGTTTGAATCGTTTTTGGTTCCGCGATAGATAAAATTCCCAATGCCGCTTTTGGTCCGATACCGGAAACAGAAATTAAAAGTTCAAACATTTCTTTTTCTTCCAAATCCAAAAATCCATACAAAGCCAATATATCTTCGCGAACATAAGTGTAAATATGTAAATTTATATCCTTTTTGCTAGCCAACTTGCCGAAAGTATAATCGGTAACGAAAATTTTATATCCTACTCCATTTACATCCACTACCGCATAATTATCGCGCAAATATTCAATTTTCCCTTTTATTTTGGCAATCATTTTGATAATTTTAATTGATTTTAAACTTTAAATATTATACTTTAAATAATAAAACTTCTGTAACATTTCAGTATTTAATAATTTACCCTTATTGTATTTTAGTATGCGTATGATTGTCAAAAAATAAAAGCAATAATTTT
>DYKS01000028.1 GCA_020722485.1 Candidatus Elulimicrobium sp.
AAAACTGTAATTTGAATCTTTGATAATGTTTAAAATGTTTTTCATAGTTTTATTTCACTAAATCATCTAAACTAGCGCCAAGAGCTTTAGCGATTTTTTGGGCAGTATTAATAGTCGGATTTTAGATTGCTCCCGATTCAATTTTAATAATAGTGTTATAGACGACATCTGCCATTTTTGACAATCTATCTTGCGAAACGCCCTTTTTATTTCAGGTTTTCTTTATATTTTCCGATATTGTTGATATTTCGTTTAACTTGCTTGCCATAGAATATTATTATTATAAGGTTATGTTATGAGATTAAATCTCAATCCTTACTACAAAGATACTAAATTGTATTAAACTTAACAAGCAAAATAAAGAGTAAATCTGTTGCGCGCGCACGGGAGGGCGGAGCAAAGTAACAATCGCTTAAAATCCGAATTTTGAAACTTGGCGGAAGCGAGAGGATTCGAACCTCTGGTGCCGTTTCCGACACACTTGCTCTCCAAGCAAGCCCTTTCAACCACTCAGGCACGCTTCCATTATATTTTAGATTAAGTTAATAATTATCAAATTGGAAAACTGATGGAATATTTTATTCGGCAAAACTATAAATACAAAAATAATACTCTTAATTCTTACAAGTTTTATTTAAGCAAATTTTAACTACTTAATTTTTCTTATTCCCACTAATCGCATTTTTTCTCCGGATGGAATCTTTCCTAAAATTACCACCACTTGGTCTCCTTTTTTCAATATCTTTTCGTTTTTAGCTTTTTCCAACATTTTATCAATAAATGTATCTATATTTTTTTGTGCGAAAAAATAAGGACGCACTCCCCAAACCGCCGAAAGCTGTCTCCAAACTTTTTCACTTCCGGTAGCCGTCAAAATAAATTGATCGGGACGAAAATGAGAAACTAACCGAGCCGTGAAACCGCTCATACTAATCATCACAATCGCTTTAGTGCCAAAACTTTTCGCCAACTCACAAGCGCTGCGAACAATAACCGCGTATTCCGAATTAATATTTAAACGCAAAGATTTATAAACATCGTCAAAGGGAGATTCTTCGGTGGTAGAAATAATTTTTTCCATTACTCTTACGCTTTCCACTGGATATTTTCCGTTAGCCGTTTCGCCGGAAAGCATCACCGCGTCGGCATGATCAATCACCGCATTGGTAACGTCGCTTACTTCCGCTCGCGTCGGACGAGGATTATAAATCATACTTTCTAACATTTGAGTAGCCACAATCACTGGGCGGGAATTTTTTAAACTTTTAGCGACGATCTCCTTTTGCAAAAGCGCCACTTGACTTTCATTCATTTCAATTCCCAAATCCCCGCGCGCTACCATCACCAAATCAGTAACTTTTAAAATTTCGCACAGATTATCTACCGCTTCTTTTCTTTCTATTTTGGCGACAATTTGCGGCAAATCTGTTTCTCGCCCTAAAATTTTAATAATTTTTTTTCTTAATCTTTCTATGTCTTTGCCATTACGCGCAAAAGAAAGCGCCACAAAATCCACGTCTTTATCCAGCGCAAACTGCAAATCTTTTTCATCTTTGGGTGTTATCACTTCAATATCTAAATTAGCACCTGGAATATTGACTCCTTTATGATTGCGCACCACTCCTCCATTTAACACTTTAGCTTTGAGAAAATTTTTTCGCTTCTCTGTTATTCTAAATTTCAACAAGCCATCTTCCACTAAAATTTCTTGGTCGATTTTTAGTTTTTTGATTATTTCCGGATAATCTAAGTAAAAAGTAGGAGCGGAAAAATCCGCTAAATTTTTGCGGTAAGCCACATCGCTTATTAAAACCGTTTCTCCTTTTCTCACTTTTAAGTTTCCTGCCACCGAAACACGAATGCGCGGTCCCTGCAAATCAGCCAAAATCCCTACATTACTTCCCGTTTCTTGAGAAATTTTCTTAATTTTATTTATTATCCGACTGTGCCAATCGTGATCGCCATGAGAAAAATTAAGACGCGCCACATCCATTCCTTCCTTAATCATTTTTTGCAAAATTTTTTCCGATTCCGACGCCGGTCCGATGGTAGCTACAATTTTTGTTTTTTTATTTTTCATCTCCATAACGCAAAACAAAACAACCAAAGAAAAAATTTCTTAAAAAGTAAATAAAAAAAATTTTTCTCCTTCTAAAATTAAAAATTTATTTGTTTGGCAATATTTCCAATAATCGGCAAATCTTTCATCTCTCCCTTGTTTACATTTATCAAACCAATAATAGATAAAATTAAAACAAATAATTGAACTAAAAAACCTAATCCAGCCAAAGGATAAAGAAAAACACCGATAAACCATCCAATTGTCAATACTAATCCTTGTTTAGCATGAAATTGAGCAAATTTGCTTTCTTTTTTCATAAGCATCGGAACTAAAAAAAGCAGCCCAATATAACTCAAATAAGTTATTGCTCTGTTTTCTCGAATGTCTTTTTCTTCATCAGTTTCCGGACGAGTTTCCGAAGCGGAAGAAGTTATCTTTTGTTCTTCATTCATAAAACACACCTCTTTCTAATTAACATTAAAAGCTTTAATCACATACTAACACAAAAAAAATTATTATTCAATTTCGTCGGCGATTTCTTTTAAAATTTCCTCAGGAACAGGATTTCTTTTTGAGCTCACTCCCGGATAACGCCAAGCGCTAATAATTTTGAATTGAACATTTTGAGTTTGATATTTGGTTCCCATTCGAAGTTTTTTATTTTTTTCCGCCACAATGGATAAGTTTCGTTTGCTTTTTGAAATTTCGGATTTAGATTTTGCTCCACCTTCGCGGAGTTGATACATCGCCCAAATTTCACTACTCCAAATTTTCTTACCGTTCTTATTTCGCTTAACAGATACTGGCTGCATCACGGCAATAGTATTTTTCACAATGCCTTCTTCTGTTCTCTGGGGATTGCGGATTATTCTGATAATCCTTTGTACGCTTAATCCGTATTGCGCCATTTTGTAAACGGAATGATCTGTCCAAAAATATTTTTCTGTATTTTTCGGACGTTTAAAACTTAAATTAATTTTCATTGTCATATATTCCCCATCGTTTTTCGTGTACTCGCGCGTCGGCAATTATGCTTTTCTTTTTAATTTTTTCATTTTTCTTCATTATTCCGATAGCGGTGTGAACAGCATTCAAACATTTATTAAAATCAACTTGCGTACAATTTTTGCAACGAGTTCTCACGAAATACCGCACAAAATTTTTACTGCCAAATTCATATTCACTTCCTTTTTTGCCACAAATATTCTTCATTTCCGACAAATCGCTCCTTAATTTTTCAAGATCCCCCAAGTAAAAAATCACCGCCTCATCAGAAAATATTTTTGGTTTATTTCCTGTATTTTTTCTATTTGTTTTTTCATTCTTTCTTTTTTTTGTTTCTTTTCCCCCGAATTTTCACGCGCGCTATTTTCTCCTTTATTGCCCTTATTCGGAACGCTTTCGTTAATTAGTAATGGATCAGAATTTTTTTCAATATGTTCAACATTATCAGTGGAAAACAAATCTCCTTGAATCCATTTTTCTTTCATAAATTAAAAAGTTATTAACTTAAATCCTACCCAAATCCTACTTGTCAAAAAAATTAAAATTCAAAATTTATTGGATTACATTTCTCTTAATCTTTTAATCCTTTCTTCTATCGGCGGATGAGTCATAAATAAGCGTGAAACTTTTTTCCCTTTGAACGGATTGGCGATATACAAATGCGCCGTCGCCCGATTGGCCGCTTCCAATGGTTCGGTGTCGGCAGAAATTTTTTCCAACGCTCGCGCCAAACCTTCCGGATAACGGGTAAGAAGAGCTCCGGAAACGTCCGCTAAATATTCCCGTTTACGAGAAATTGCTAATTGCATCAGCATTGCCGCAAAAGGAGCAAGAATTGACAAAATAATTGCCACAATTATCAAAATTGCCCTTAATTGTCCGCCACCTTTATCATCATCACCTTTTCCTGACCAAAAAGCCCAATGACGAAACCAATCCGCCAACAATGTTATAAAACCAACCAATACTACAATCACAGTAGAAAGCAAAATGTCACGATTACCAATATGAGAAAGTTCATGCGCGATCACGCCTTCCAATTCCGTTCTTTCCAATTTTTCAATCAATCCGCTAGTTAAGCAAATTACTCCGTGTTCGGGATCGCGTCCTGTAGCGAAAGCGTTGGGAGCGCTATCAGAAATTATATATATTTTCGGTACTGGCAAACCGGCTGTGATACACAAATTTTCAACCAAATTATAAATTTCCCGCGCGTTTTCCCGTTTTACTTCTCGCGCGCCACTGATTCCCAGAACAATTTTATCACTCCACCAATAAGAACCAAAACTCATTATAACAGAAAAAATAACCGCAATGTATAAAATCAAACTATTATCCATCGCTTGCGCAAAAACATAACCCACTGAAATTACAAACACCAAAAAACCCGTGATATAAAACCATGTCAACCGCGTATTTTTATCTTTTTGAGTGTAAAGCGTCATAAAAGTTAAAAATAAAAAATTCGGATTTTGAATTTGCTTTAGATTTCTGACCTTGCGCTTCAGACTTAATTAAAATTCCACTTTCACCGGCTCTTTTTCTTTTTCGTCCATATCAAAAAATTCCCGTTTGGAAAATTTCAGCATTCCGGCAATCAAATTATTAGGAAAAATTTCAATTTTGGTATTAAAATCCATTACATTGCCGTTGTAGAAACGGCGGGAAGCTTGGATTTTGTTTTCCGTGTCAGTCAATTCTCTTTGTAATTCCAAAAAATTTTGATTGGCTTTCAAATCTGGATAATTTTCCGCCACTGCAAATAAACTTTTCAAAGTATCCGAAAGCATATTTTCCGCTTGCGCTTTATCACGCGCCGTGCCCGCTCCCATTGCCCGCGAACGCGCTTCGGTAACTTTTTCAAAAACCTGTTTTTCATGAGTAGCATAACCTTTAACTGTGTTCACTAAATTGGGAATTAAATCATAACGTCTTTTTAATTGCACTTCAATATCGCTCCAAGCTTCATCCACTCGATTTTTTAAACGGATAAGTCCGTTGTAAATGAAAATAATCCAAACTACCGCAATTACTGCGACAATCAATAAAATTACTCCAATAGTCATATGTTCTTGCGCGTTCCATCGTTTTTTTAGAAAAAACAATGTTCGCTTTTAATAATAATTAGCATCTTTTAATTTTTATAATTATATCATTATTTTGAATCAAGTGCAATTATTTTAAACAACACTATGAGCATACCAAAAAGAAAAGAAATTACCTTCATTTTATAAGAGGAAAAAAATTGAAAGCTGATTAAGAATGGAAAAAGAAAAAAGTGGATCGCGACTAAGTTAGATAGAGGTTACTCGATTATTAAATAAAAGAGAAATTAAAAAAGAAATTCCGGAGAACATCTTTCCCTACACAGCACTTAACATTCAATACTTTGTCGAAAAAAGAAAAAGAAAACTAACAAAAGAAAACTAGAAATTTCAAAAAAGGGGCTTTAAATTCTTGAATTCATATTTAAAAAACACGAAAAGCGCGCTATAAATTATTACATACGCAAATTATCAATAAAAAATCTTCGCTTTTAGGCAAAGATTTTTAAAAAGATTTCTACGCATCTGTAAAATATTACAAATGAAATATTAAAAATTAATTTTAATTCCCGGACCCATCGTGGAACAAATAGAAATATTTAAGATAAGTTTTCCCTTGCGCGCCGCCGGCGCCGCTTTTTTTACGGCATCCAAAAAGACTTCATAGTTTTCTTTTAATTTTTTTTCTTCAAAAGAAACTCTGCCAATCACTTGATGGATATTAGCGGTATCATCATTTTTGAAATTAATTTTCCCTTTCTTCAACATTTCCACCGTTTCTTTGATTTTGTCAGTAATAGTTTCCGTTTTAGCATTAGGCATTAATCCTCGCGGTCCAAGAATTTTCGCCACTGGCGCCAATTTTGGCATCATTTCTGACGTAGCCACTAAAACATCAAAATCAATTTTTTCCGCTTTAATTTTTTCAATCAAATCTTCCGCTCCCACCAAATCTGCGCCGGCCTCTTTGGCTTCCGCGGTTTTAATAGAAGTCGCCACTGCTATTCTTTTGGTTTTGCCAATACCAAAAGGCAAAACCACCGAACCACGCATCTGTTCCTCTCCTTTTTTCGGATTGATACCAAGTTTTAAGTGAACCTCCACCGCTTCATCAAATTTTGCGGATTTATTTTTTTTGATTATTTTCAAAGCTTCATCAACAGAATAAAGTTTGTTTTTTTCCAAACTCTCCAAAATCTTCCGATATTTTTTCCCTCTTTTCATATATTTAACGTGGTTAACGAATATTGTTCACTAAACAAAAATTCTTCCACAAAAAATAAAATAAATTATTCCACTTTTATTCCCATAGATCTTGCCGTGCCAGCGATAATTTTCATCGCGGCTTCTTCATCTTCCGCGTTCAAATCTTCCATTTTAACTCGAGCAATCTCTCTTAATTGATCTTGCGTGATTTTTCCCACTTTATTAGTAAGCGAATTATTAGAACCTTTTTCAATCTTAGCCGCTTTCTTGATAAGTTCCGCCGCCGGAGAAACCTTAGTAATAAATTTGAAAGTGCGATCTTCAAAAACAGTAATCTCCACCGGCACAATATCCCCCATTTTATCTTTGGTTGCCTCGTTAAATTTGACACAAAAATCTTGTATGTTTAACCCGTGCTGACCCAAAGCTGGACCCACTGGTGGCGCCGGATTGGCTTTTCCTGCTGGAATTTGAAGTTTGATAATCGTTTTTACTTTAGCCATAAAAATTAATAATTTATAACAACCGGTAATTTATAACCGATAATTGGTAAATTTTTTTAAATTTATTATCAATAATTTGCGCGCTTGCGTAAAAAATTTTGAGCTTGCTTTATTATGATTATATTTTCTTAATTTGTAAAAAATCCAATTCCACTGGAGTTTCCCGTCCAAAAATAGAAACCAGCACCTTTATTTTTCCTTTTTCCTGATCTATATTCTGAATTTTTCCTTCAAAATCTTTAAATGGACCGTCATTGATTTTAACCATTTCACCGACACAAACATCAATTTTGTATTTCGGTTCTGTCACTCCCATTCTTTTTTTGAGCATTTCAATTTCTTTTAAATCCACTGGGGTAGGCGTAGTTCCTAAACCAATAAATCCAGTAACATTAGGAGTATTTCGGACCACATACCAAGAAGCGTCCGTTACAATCATATCCACCAGCACATAGCCGGGATAAATTCTATCTTCCGTAATAGTTCTTTTTCCTCCTTTGATTTTTATTTTCTTTTCTTTGGGAACCAGCACGTCAAAAATTAAATCCTGCATATCCAAAGACTCTACTCTTTGTTTAAGATTGCGCGCTACATTATCTTCGTAACCGGAATAAGTATGAATAACATACCAAGCTCTCCCATGATGTTGCGTTTGTTTTGCCATAAGATAAAAATATTAAATAATAAAACGTCTTAAAATTTGCGAAAAAAAATAATCCAGTCCGCCAATAAAAATAGCCACAACCAAACTAATTGCTATAATAGCCAACGTGTAATTGACAATCTGTTTTTTGTTCGGCCAATTCACTTTTAAAAGCTCTTCTCTGGCTTCCTGGATGAATTTAATCGCCTGATTAAGAATTTTCATTTTTAAAAATCGGTTTTTTGGGTTTTTTAAAAAGCCTCGCGGGCTTTTTTACTTTTCAAATATATCTAAATATTCAATTTTTGTCAAACAAAAAAATAATAAAGAGAAAGAATCGCTTATTAAATCAATTCGTGTTAGATTTCACCGCATTGTTTACATTTTGGCTTATTATTTTTTGTTACTTCCGCTTCCTTTTGTCATTCCTGTATTTTTTATATCATCCCC
>DYKS01000003.1 GCA_020722485.1 Candidatus Elulimicrobium sp.
TAAAATAAAGTGATTATTGTTCCACGTGGAACATATAATAAATATTTTTAATTAACAAAAATGAATAACTTTATTTTATCAACAATAAAAACATAACAAGTCTTTTAAATAATAAAAACAACTAATCAACAAAGTTATCCACAGGATGTTATAAATACCTGTGGATAACTTGGTGATAAATATTTAAATATAAACTAATTTTTATCCTTTATCCTTATCAGTACCTTTCGTAAAATAAATATTAAAAGTGTAAATTTAAAAAGATTTTAAGTTTATCTGTGGTTTACTTATGATGATAAAGGATTCCCGTTTTTACGGGAATGGCAAAAGGAAAAGATCTGACACGATTATAAAAAAGAATGGATTCCCGCCTGCGCGGGAATTGTAAATGTTAAATAATTCGTTGAGAAAAAGATCGGGAATGACAGAGAGAAATAATAATTTTATCCGAAAATATAAACAATGCGGCGAAATCTAACATCGTGTTATAAATATATTGCCTTTACATTCAATTTTACATTTGTTATACTTTAATTAAGGAAACAGTTTTTAATTAAAAAAATTAACAAAAAGTTACACTTACTAAAAAATATGCCACTAGATCAAAAAACCATTGAAATTTTGAAAGAAAAATTATTAGAAGAAAAAACTAAATTAGAAAAAAATCTGAGTAATTTCGCCAATCCTAGTGAAACGGAAGATGATTACAAAACTATTTTCCGCGAAATTGGAACCGATCCAGATGAAAATGCTTCCGAAGTGGAAGAATATACGGATAATTTGGCATTAGAGAACAATCTGGAAAAACAGCTAGCAAAAATTGATCGCGCGTTAGAAAGAATTAAAAATGGAACTTACGGTATTTGCTCAAAATGCGGAAAAGAAATTGAGCTAGAACGATTAGAAATTTATCCTGAAGCAGAACGGTGCATAAAATGCGCCAATAAATAGTTTTTAATAAAAAGCTAAATGAAAAAAGATCATTTGCTTTTGTCTTTTTTTTTATTTTTCCTGCTGATTATTTTTGATCAATGGTCAAAATATCTAATCCGCTATTCCGACAGATTTTATATTTGTAATCAGGGAATTGCTTTTGGAATCAAAATTGATTCGATTTTTTTTTATTTCTTTTTGTTTCTTGCCTTTCTTTTTATTTTCCTCCAAATAAACTCCAGATCTAAAAAATCAAACGCAAAACAGCGTCTAGATTTAAAATTTTATAATTTAAAAAATTTATGGGCTTTTTTAATTTCAGATTGTTTGAATTTGTTTTCAAATTATGATTCGCTATTTGGGTTTTTAAAAAAATACTATTTAGCATTAATTTTAATTTTAGCAGGCGCTTTATCTAATTTAATTGATCGTTTTATTTACGGTTGCGTATTTGATTTTATTGATATTCATTTTCTTAATTACCCTCTTTTTAATTTTGCCGATATATTTATTGTAACCGGTGGAATTTGGTTAGCGCTAAAAATCACGAAAAAAAACAAACTACCCCATAAATCATCCTTATAAATTGCCTTTTGCGCTATCCTATATTAAACTTATTGTGTAATAACTTTAATAACTCACTGCTTACAATTTTCATATTTTGGTCAAATTTTGTAAAAATTTTTATTGACTTACTTAAAAACAAACCGCGAAAATATTGTTAATTTTTTTAAATTCTTTAATTTTATGCCTTCTAAAATTCTTTCGGCGGCAATCGTTGGACTGGATAGTGAAACAGTAGAAGTAGAAGTAGATGTTCTGAGTCAAGGACTACATAATTTTACTATTGTCGGTTTGCCAGATACATCCATCAAAGAATCTCGCGATCGTGTTTCCAGCGCGCTTAAAAATAGCGGTTTTAAGCCTCCACATCAATGCGGACGAATAACAGTTAACTTAGCGCCCGCCAATCTTCCTAAAAACAGCCCGCTGTATGATTTACCGATCGCGCTGGGATTTCTCTTGGCTACTGGACAAATAGATTTTGATTATCGCGATAAATTATTCGCCGGAGAATTAGCTTTGGATGGAAAAATTCGTCCCGTTCAAGGTATTTTACCGATCGCGTTAATGGCCCAAGAGAAAAAAATAAAAGAAATTTTCGTTCCCCGCGCCAACGCGCTCGAAGCCAGTGTAATAAATAAAGTCGATGTTATTCCGGTGGATAATTTGTTTTCTCTGGCACAACATCTAAAAGGAGAAAATATTATTCCTTTTTATTTTAAAACCGATCCGAAAAAATTCTTTCAAAAAACCGATTATTTGATAGATATGTCGCATATTAAAGGGCAAGAGCATGCTAAGCGCGCGCTGGAAATAGCCGCGGCTGGGGGACATAACATCATTCTCAATGGTTCACCGGGATCAGGAAAAACACTTTTAGCCAAAGCAATGCCGTCTATTTTACCGCGTCTGACTTTACCAGAAGCATTGGAAATTACTAAAATTTTTTCAGTTTCCGGTAAATTATCCAAAGAAACACCTCTTATAACCACTCGTCCTTTTCGTTCTCCTCATCACAGCGCTAGCACGGTTTCTTTGATAGGCGGAGGAACTTATCCTAAACCGGGAGAAATCAGCTTGTCTCACAGGGGCGTATTGTTTCTAGATGAGTTCGCGGAATTCCCCAAAAATATACTGGAAAGTCTGCGTCAGCCACTAGAAGACGGGGTTATTACTGTTTCTCGCGCTAAAGGCACGACAGAATTCCCGGCCAGATTCACTTTAGTCGCCGCTATGAATCCTTGTCCTTGCGGAAATGCTAATGATCCTGAAAAATTATGTTCCTGCACACCAGCGCAAATTATAAGATATCAAAGGAAAATTTCCGGACCCATTCTAGATCGGATTGATTTACAGATTAATGTAACGCGACTTAAATTTGAAAAACTTCAAGAAGACAGCACAAGTGAAACCAGTGATATTATCCGTCAAAGGGTAGAACGGGCTCGAAAAATCCAAGAAAAAAGATTTAAAAATCTAGACGGAATTATTACTAATAGTGAAATGAATTCCAATCAAATAAAAAATTTTTGTCCACTAGATAAAGATTGTATAGCACTTTTACGCAATGCTGTTTCTTCTATGAATTTAAGCGCGCGCGCTTATTATCGGCTCATCAAAATCGCTCGCACTATTGCCGATTTAGATCAAATGGAAAAAATAACTCCATCTCATATTGCCGAAGCAATTCAATACCGCTTCAAAGAATAATAAATTATGTTTTCTTTGTTCCAAAAAATTTTTAGTGCGGTTTTTCTACTTTTTATCGCTTTTTTATTTATTTCTGCGCTAGGAGTAAAGACCCAACACTCTTTCAGTGATACGGAAATAACAGAAAAGAAAATTTTTTTGGCAGACAATAATTTTTTATTTTCCACTATCACAAAAGAAAATTCAGTAGAAGAATTTTTGAAAAGTCAAAAATTAGTTCTAGGAGAAAATGATGAGGTATTCCCGTCCCCGGAAACAAAAATTTATTCCGGTTCTCATATAATCATTAAACGCGCCGTAAAAGTAATTGTTTTAGCAGACGGAGAAGAAAAAATTTTTTATACTCACAAGAAAAATGTTGCCGAAGCTTTAAATGAACAAAATTTGAATTTAAAAAACGAAGATATAGTTATTCCTTCTAGAGAATCCGGAATATACTCGGAAATGAAAATCAAAATTACCCGTGTAGAAATTAAATCCGAAACAATCGTCAAATCCATTGCGTATAAAACAATAACCCAAGAAGATAAGGAGTTGGGTTGGAGAGAGAAAAAAACAAAACAAAAAGGAAAAAATGGATCTAAAGAAATTGAATACAAAGTAGTTTATCATAATAATAAGGAAATTTCGCGCGAAATTAAAGGAGAAAAAATATTGAAAGAACCAATAGATGAAATTATCGTTCAGGGAACTTATGTAAAACTAGGAAAATCACACACTGGACAAGCGTCTTGGTATAATTATACTGGTACAATGTCTGCCGCCAATCCATGGCTTCCTTTGGGTAGTTTCGTCAAAGTAACCAACCGCGCTAACGGAAAATCGGTGATTGTCCGCATCAATGATCGCGGACCTTTTGGCAAAGGAAGAATTATTGATCTGGATAAAGTCGCTTTTCAAAAGTTGGCTTCTTTGGGAGCCGGAGTGATAGATGTGAAAATGGAAGAGATATTGAACTAATTGCTTTTATCTTAAAAAATTGTAAACAACACGGTGGAATCTAACATATTATGGAAATAAAACCTAAAAAATCTCTTGGCCAGAATTTTTTGACGGATAGAAATGTCGTTAAGAAAATAATAGAGGCAGCAGACTTAAAAAAAGACGATGTAATTTTGGAAATCGGTCCGGGAAAAGGAATTTTAACCGAAGCGTTGGCTGAACGCTCCGAAAAAGTCATCGCTGTAGAAATTGACGGGGATTTGGTTAAATTTCTCCGAAAAAAATTTAAAAATCAAAAAAAAGTTGCGATAATTCACGGAGATATACTGGAAATTTCCAATTTTCAATCCATCGGCTGGCAGACAAATTTCAAACAGCTTTCAATTCTTAATGATATTATTTTCAATAAAAGAAAATACAAGCTGATAGCGAATATTCCTTATTACATCACCTCCAAGATAATTCGCTTGTTTTTGGAAGCAGAAAACATTCCCTCGCCATCCGAAATGATTTTAATGACACAGAAAGAAGTAGCGGAAAGAATAGCGGCGCCGCCGGGAAAAATGAGTCTGCTTTCCGTTTCTGTCCAATATTACGCCAAACCGGAAATATTATTTAATGTTTCCAAAAAATCTTTCGATCCAGCTCCGGATGTAGACAGCAGTGTAATTAAGATAATTGCGCGAGATACGGAGCAAACAACAAAAGAAAAAAACGAGAAATTTTTCAGAATCGCGCGCGCGGGGTTTTGCGCTCGCAGAAAAACTCTTTCCAATAATCTTACCAACAGTTTTCACTGGGATAAAAAAGAAACGGAGAAAAAATTAAAAGCGGCCGGAATTAATCCAACTACTCGCGCGCAAGAACTTTCAATAAAAGACTGGAAAAAATTAGCAAAATTTATATAAAAATATTTTCTATATGTTTAATCCAGCACTGGCGAGAGGAAAAAAGAGCGGTTTTTACTTTAAAACGTTCCGCAAGAAAATTTTCCGGTGAAAAAGCGGAATTAGCAACGGAATCGTAAATATCGGGAAACCAAACAGAAACGGCGTCAAAACGATAAGGAATATCTAGAAGATGATTGTTTTTAAGATAAACTTGAGCGATTTTTTGCAGTTTATGGAGTTTGAAACGGTTGATGTTTTCTTCTGGAAGCAAATCGTCGTTGTTTTTCAAAAGGCGGGCTTTTACTTCTACAAAAACTATTTGGCCGGGCGCAGCTTTTTCTTGAACAATAATATCAATTTCTCCCACTCTTTTGCCGCGATCGTTTTTGAAATTGAAATCAATGATTCGGTAACCTTTGCGCTTTAAATAAGCGGCGGCGGCTCTTTCTCCCAGTTGCCCGAGTGTTAGTTGTTTTCCCTTTCTAAACATATTGAGGTTAAGTCTGATTACATAAAATATCTTTCACCCAGAGTGCTTTAATTTGCCACTAGATACAATAAAATTACAATTAAAACAGATAACTTTCTTACCAATAATTTTAATTTACCATATTGGCGCGGAATTTCAAACTTAACCCAAATAAATAAGGGTGGCAATGATAAAAATTACTGAAAAAATATCCCTGAAAATTAACTCATTTCTAGCCAGTCAATACAAAAACCACCTCTCAAGAGGTGGTTTTTGATCAAAATGAATGTCGAAAAACAATAATGTTTTGTTGCCCGGCATCCGTTTTGATTTTGGAAACCGGGCGCCTTAAACGCCCTAAAATATAATTACTAAAAGGCGATGACGCCCGGTGTTTTATCATGTACTAACACGCGAACCGGAAACTTAATAGCCCGGGTGAAGAGGCATCTTAAGTTATATATAAGCCGCATGTATTTTACGTACATATAACATTTATTCTGGCTTAATAAATGTTTCTTCTGCCATTCTCTGGTGATTTTACACCTTTTTAATTCAAAGAACTTTATTATTATTTTTCTTTTTATTTTTGTTTTAAAAAAAATTTTTTATTTTTATTTTAGGTCCCCTGCCAGAGCGGGGCGGTTTCGGCACGTTCTCCGAAACACTTGAACAGCAGAAGAATTTCCAATCACAAATAGGGGGAAATTGTGAATGGAAATTCTTCCGCCATTTCTTTAATTTATTTAAACTTTTCAAGATTACTAAATACATTATACCAAAAAAATAACTCTAAGTCAAAACATACTTTTCTTTTTCCTTTTATTAAAAGGATATCCTTTGAAAAAAATAACTTTTTAAAATTATCTTTTTGATTTCAAAAAAATATTTAATTTAAAAAGTAATTTACTTTTTCTAAAATTAGCAAGTTATCCACATTTTATTCTAATTTATCCACAAATTTTATTCTAACATTTCAATTTTTCCTTAGCTTTTATAATTTTTTTCTGTTATATGTTTGTTTTCATTAATAATTTTAATTCACATCTGCTTCTGAAAAATTTTCTGTTGTTTCTAGGATTTCATTTTCTTGATTTAACATAGTCCAAAATTATACAAGCAGTTTCTCTGCTGGTTCCCAGAATAAAATATTCTCCTTCTAAAAAATAATCCACAGAAAAATTATTTTCTCTATCCACGTTTAAATATCGAGAATTGCCTCCTTTATCGCATATTCCGCTTTTCATTGGAGAAACTGATGAAGAAAAATCTTTTCCTAAAAATAATGGTTGAACTTTTGCGGCAATACCAATTTCATCTTTGACTATTTCTTGAGAAAACGATTGAATATCTTCTACTATCACAGCTATTCCCATCCGAACCCCATAATCATTATTGACAAAATAAAGTGAAAAATCCTCCCCAAAAGTTTTCAATGTTTCCGGAGAAAGGGTCAAGTTAAAAATCTGAGAAAAAATCGGAAAAGCGATTGGATTAATATCATAATCTACCACTTCAAATTCAAAAATTTTTCCTTTTTCTTCATACGATTGGATTTCCTCGCTAATTTTTTTACAATCTTCCAAAATACTTTGCGCGGTAGCGTCTTCAGTATTCACTTTTAAATAATTTATCCTTTGAGAAGAATATTTGCCCTCTGTTTCTATTGGAACAACAATTTTCTCTTCTGTAAATTCTTTTGGTTTATCAGCGCCTTTGTTAAAAATCCCTCTTTTCCAGAAAAAATATCCTCCTGCCAATAAAAAAGAAATAACTAAAATAACAGATGAAATCAATAAAAATTTTTTCTTTGAATGAGCCGGTTTGCTTTCTGATGAAATTTCCAAAGAAGGATTATGTTTATCAGGAATGTTTTTCGCGGAAAAGAATTTATTGAAATCATCAGACGGAATTTCAGCTTTTTTTTCATTTAAAGAAAATTTATTCTCTTCTTTGGGCGAAAAAGAACTTGCCAAAGATGATTTTCTTTTGGAAATAACTTCGGAAGGAAAAGGGCGATGAAAAGAAGAATTGGGAGCGGATTTCTTTGATTCGGAAAAAGCTGAAGTATTAAAATTCTTATTTTTATTTAAACCAGAAAAAATTTCCTTGACTGACTTATTTTCCGGTAGAGAAGAAACGGTATGAGAAACATTATGAGAAACCGAGGCAGGGGAGGATTCTTTTTCAGAAATAGAAATTTCCTTCGATTCTTTTTTATCTTCTTCTGTAAAATCAGACAAATCTTTTTTTATATTTAGAATTTCTTTTGAGCTTCTATCCAAATCGTCTTTCATCGTATGAAAAACCGCTTGAATAGGTTGCTCCGATTCGGAAGAATATTTTTCGGAATTATTTTTATTTGTCGTCAAATTAGAAAAAAAGGGAGAATTTGTTTTATTGCTCATTTTTTTTAAAAACCGTTCAAAACAAAAAAATATTTCAAACGATTCAAAAACATTTTAAAATTTTAATGATATATTATCACACAATTCCCTTTTCTCCAAATTCACAATCATAAACAATAAACGGACAATAAAAAAAGCGAAAAATTTTTTCGCTTTTTTATCTAAACAAAAGAAAATATCTTCTATTTCTGCTCTTTTAACGCTTCTTTCATAGAAAGATTAATTCTTCCTAAATTATCAATGTTTTTCACTTTAACCAAAACAACATCTCCTACTTTAACCACTTCATCTACCTTCGCCACGCGATGATCAGCTAGTTCAGAAATATGAATCAATCCTTCTTGTCCGGGCAAAACTTCCGCGAAGGCTCCAAAGTCCATAATACGAGTCACACGAGCGTTAAAAAATTCTCCTGTTTTGATTTCGTGAGTTAAATTTTCAATCCACTTTTGAGCTTTTTGCGCGCTTATTTCATCCGAGGAAGTAATAAAAACTATTCCATCGTCTTCAATATCAATAGACACTCCTGTTTCATCAATAATTTCATTGATTACTTTTCCTCCCGGTCCAATCACATCCCGAATTTTATCCGGATTAATTCGCATAGTAATAACGCGTGGCGCGTATTGGGATAGATTTTCTCGCGGAACAGCGATAACTGCCAACATTTTTTCCATTATTTCCAAACGATTGCGGCGCGCTTGTAATAAAGTTTTTTCCAGAATTTCCAAAGGAATACCTTCCACTTTGACATCCATTTGTAAAGCGGTAATACCATTTTTTGTGCCGGCAACTTTGAAATCCATATCTCCGTAATGATCTTCCATTCCTTGAATATCAGAAAGAATTTTATAATGAGAAAAATCTCCTTTTTTCGCTTTATCCTGATCAATAATCACTCCCATAGCAATACCACTCACTGGTTCTTTGATGGGCACTCCGGCATCCATCAAAGATAAAGTAGATCCACAAACTGAAGCCATAGAAGAAGATCCGTTGGAAGAAAGAATTTCGGACACTAAAAGAATTGTGTAAGGAAACTCTTCTTTAGATGGAATTACCGGTATTAACGCTTTTTCCGCCAAAGCGCCATGCCCAATTTCTCTTCTGCCCGGTCCGCGCATTGGACGCGTTTCTCCCACTGAAAAAGGCGGAAAATTGTAATGATGAATATATCTTTTCTTGGTGTCGGTTTCCATTGTGTCAATTATTTGCTCAGCGCCAGGTGCTCCTAAAGTGGTAATTGTTAAGGCTTGCGTTTCTCCGCGGGTAAATAATCCCGTTCCGTGTGTGCGAGGGATAATGCCCACTTGACAATCAATGTTTCGCACTTCGTCCAATTTTCTGCCGTCTGGACGCGCTTGCTTTTCCAAGATATTACGGTGAATCGTCTCATCAGAAATCTCATCAAAAATTATTTCCGATACCTCTCTCATTTTTTCCGCTTCCGCTGAATATTTTTCAGAAATTAAATCGTTTACTTTATTTTTCAATTCATCTATTTTTTCGTAAACTTCTTTCTTTTTTCCTAAATAAAGAATATCGACTAAACCATTGTTAAGAAAAAACTCTCGAATTTCTTTTTCAAATTCTGGCGTTCCTTCCATTAAAATCGGTTTAGCTTTTTCTTGTCCGATTTCTTGGCGAATATTTTCAATAAAATCCACGATTTTTCCGATGGCTTCTTGGGCAAACGATAAAGCCTGAATCACTTGTTCTTCTGGAATCTCAACCATTCCCGCTTCTATCATATTGATTTTATCTTTCGTTCCTGCCACAACTAAATCAAAATTTTCCGCTTTGATATCTTCTTTTACTGGATTGAGAATCCAATCTCCATTCACTTTTCCTACTCGCACAGCTCCAATTGGACCATTCCATGGAATATCAGAAATCGCCAACGCTACCGATGCGGCAATAATAGAAATAAAATCCGGATCGTTTTCCTGGTCAATAGAAAGAACGGTAATAATTACCTGCACTTCATTTCTCATTCGGTGATTAAACAAGGGACGGATGGAACGATCAACCGCGCGTCCGGAAAGAATGGCTTCATCCGATGGACGTCCTTCTCTTTTTATGAAACGGGACCCTTTGATTTTTCCAGCGGCATAATATCGCTCTTCAAAATCCACCATCAAAGGAAAATAACCTTTGACAGACGCTGCTTTAGAACTCATTACAGCTGTTGCCAAAACCACAGTATCTCCATATTTAACAACTGCGGCGCTATTAGCTTGTCCAGCTAAAAAATTAGTCTCCACGGACAGTTCTCGCCCTCCGATTTGAAGGGACCATTTTTGTTTCTTCATAGTTAAGTTGATCGCCAAGCCAGCTAAACCAATAAACACACTATTTACTTTAAAAAAACTGACTTTTTAAAGTAAACAGTGTGCCGGTTGGATACGGTTTTTGACGATTTTAAAATTAGAATTACTTTTCTTTACTTAAAATACTACCTTATGCTGATGTTTTTGTCAATTTAACGCAAATATTGACACAGGTATTCACACGGGATCTTTTCCTAATTTTATCTTTTAATTTCTCTTTTTGACAAAGTAATTTACAATTTTATGGAATAAATATTTGACAGTAAAAAAATTTTTTGATACGTTAAAATACTTGATTTTGTAATTTTTTATTCGTCTTTTATTTTTTTATTTATCCACAATGGCTCTGGAAACCAACCACCAAATTGAAGAATTTATCAAAAAATCTAAAAATATTCTCCTTTTGCTTCCGTTTTCTCCGTCGGGAGACGCACTAGGAGCGGCTTGGGCACTTCATTTTTCTCTGAAAGAAAAAGGAATAGAAACAGAAATTTTTTTTGACGATCCTTATAATCACGTTTCCTTGTTTAATTTCCTGCCTCATCCTAGTTTGACAACTAATATCTCGGAAAAAAGAGAATTTGTTCTTATTTTTGATACTTCTCGCAATAAAATAAGCGACACTCACATAGAAAAAGAAGAAGATAAACTAAAAATTTTCATCACACCGGAGAAAGGATTTATTGAACCGCGCGATTTTTCTTTTATTCCAGCCCGTTTTAAATATGACTTGCTTATAATATTAGGATCTCCGGATAAAGAATCATTAGGAACTATTTATGAAAAACATTCGGATATTTTCTTTGAAATTCCAATTATTAACATAGACAATCATAATGAAAACGAAAATTTTGGACAAATTAATCTAGTAGACGTAACCGCTTCTTCAGTTTCAGAAATCGTCTTTAAATTCCTAGAAAAATCTGAATTTTCTTTAAGTGAAAAAACCGCCAACTGCTTACTTTTTGGCATTATTAACGCTACGAATAGTTTCAAAGAAAAAAATACCACTCCTCAATCATTGGAAATATCGGCGCGCCTTATCGGTTTGGGAGCCGACCAGCAAAATATAATTCGCCATTTATACAAAACTCAACCTTTGAATATTTTGAAACTTTGGGGACGTGTTATGTCTCAATTAAAATGGAATGAAGAATTGAAAATAATTTGGGTAACAGTTTCTTTGGATGATTTTATTCAAAGCCGCAGTCAACCAAAAGATTTACCTTTAATTCTAGAAAAAATCAAAGAAAATTATTCCGCTGGAAAAATTTTTCTGGCTCTTTATTCAGAAAACCAAAACTTTACTCGGGGTATTGTTCAATTTTCCCGGGAAGAAGATTTGTTGAAATTCACGCGCTTGTTTAACGGTAAAAGAAGAAATTCCCAGTGTGAATTCGTTTTGGAAAATAAATCATTATTGGAAGCGGAAAAAGAAACACTGGAAAAAATAAAAAGTCTTTTTGTTTAGAAACATTTTTCACTATTGCTCATACTTGCCAACTGGTTTAAAATAAAGACAGAAATTTTTTATTTTATAAAACAAAAATGAACACTCAATCAAATCCAACAGATTTCCGCGATCCTTTGAATAAAAAAGAAATTATTCAAAAAACTTTGACAAAATTCAGCAAAGAAACCGAAGAAGAACAAGCTTCTTTACTGGCCAAAAAACACCAACTGCCTTATTTAGATCTTAATTTATTTTTTATCCAAGCCAACGAAGTCAAATTATTAGCGGAGAAAGAAGCGTTAAAATATCACGCCGCCATTTTTCAAAAAATTGGCAAAGAAATTCGCGTCGCCATTACCCAGCCACAAAGCAAAGAAACATTTGATTTTTTTAACGCTTTTGCTCAAAAAAATGGGTGGCAAGCGAGATTTTTTGTGGTTTCTAATTCTTCTCTATCAAAAGTATTGAAAAAATATTCTTCCGAAGACTTGTTAGATAATTTAAATCTGATCAAAGTTTCTCTTCATAAAGAAAACTTGGAAAAATTTGAAAAAGATTTTAAAAATCTTTTAGATCTCAAAAACCGTATTTTGGAAATTCCCATCACTCAAGTAATTGACACTATTTTGGCCGGCGCGATAAAAATGAATGCCAGCGACATCCATTTGGAACCAGAAGAAAAAGAATTGCGTATTCGCTATCGTTTAGACGGAATTCTTCATTCTATCGGCGCTTTCCCTTTAAAAGCGCACCGCTCCTTAATCACTCGTATAAAAATAATGGGAGGAATGAAAATTAACATTCACGAAACCGCGCAAGATGGAAGTTTTTCTTTTGATTTAGAACAACATAAAATTGACGCTCGAGTCAGTATTATTCCCGGAAATTTCGGGGAAAGCGCGGTTATTCGTTTACTGGATCAGTCGCAAACACTTTTACAAATAGAAGAATTAGGATTGCGAGGATTGGCTTATGAAGAAATAAAAAGACAAATTAACCGCCCTAATGGAATGATTTTAACAACGGGACCGACCGGATCGGGTAAAACCACTAGTCTTTATGCTTTTATTAATAGAATAAATACACCCAATGTCAAAATTATTACCATTGAAGATCCGATTGAATACCAAATTAAAGGTATTTCGCAAACGCAAGTTTCCCCAGAAAACGGTTATACTTTCGCCAATGGACTGCGAGCTATTGTTCGCCAAGATCCGGATGTCATTCTGATTAGTGAAATCCGCGATGATGAAACAGCTGATATCGCCATCAATTCCGCCCTTACTGGTCATTTGGTTTTAAGCACGCTTCACACCAAAGGAGCCAGCGCTTCTATTTCCCGTTTGCTTGAATTAAGGATAAGACCATCTTTAATTTCTTCATCGCTGAATACTATTATTTCCCAAAGATTAGTGCGTCGCCTTTGTCTTCATTGCAGAGAAGAATATGTCCCCGCGCCAGAAACAGTAGATTGGATCAAAAAAATTATTTCTTTAATTTCTCCAAAGTCTAAAGTAGAAATTCCTAAAAAAATAGAGAAACTCTACCGAGCCAAAGGTTGCGCTTATTGTAATGGAACGGGATACAAAGGACGCATCGGAATTTTTGAAGTGCTTAGCATCAATGAAAAAATCAGCGATTTAATCCGAAATATGGAAAGCGAGAAAAAAATCAGCGAAGCGGCAATAGAAGAAGGAATGATAACTATGGTTCAAGACGGAATTTTAAAAGCAATAGAAGGCAATACTTCTATTGAAGAAATATGGCGCGTAACGGATCAGGCTGATTTTTTAGAAAAAATTTATGAAAAATTAATGGAGCAATCTCTGGCGCGCTCAATTCAAATTAAAGAAAAGGACTTAAAAACAGTTTCCGAACATATAATTTCTTTTGAAAAATTAAAAACTTTTTTGGAAAATCTTAAAACAGAAGATTTACTACGTTATGTTTTAGCCGGAGCGCTTTTGATTAATGCTAGTGATATTCATTTAGAACCAACCGAGAAAAATGTTTTGATCAGAATGCGTTTAGATGGCGTTTTACAAAATATAGCTTCTTTTCCACTAACTGAATATCCTTCTCTTTTAGGAAATATTAAAACCCTAAGTGGATTATTGTATGAACAACAAGCCGGTATTCAAGACAGCCGTTTTTCCGTTGATTTAGAGAAACCCTTTGGAAAACTTACGATGCTAAAAAACGACATTCGTGTTTCTATTATTTTAGGCGGCTATGGAGAAACAGCTGTATTGCGAATCCTTAATCAAAATTTTTCTAAAATAGGGATTGAATCTTTAGGAATTCGTCAAGAAAATTTAAAAAAAATTAAAAAAGAAATCCATAAACCTTATGGTTTATTTCTAAACACCGGACCTACTGGATCAGGAAAAACCACTACTCTTTATGAAATTTTAAAAATTCTTAACAAACCAGAAATTAAAATCATTACCATTGAAGATCCAATTGAATATCGTTTAGATGGAATTATTCAAACCCAAATAAATGAAGAAAACGGATATACTTTTTCTAGCGCTCTTCGCTCTATTTTGCGCCAAAATCCCAATGTTATAATGTTAGGAGAAATCCGAGACGAAGAAACCGCTCAAATGGCAATCCAGGCAGCCCTTACTGGTCATTTGGTTTTAAGCACGCTTCACACTAATGACGCCGCTGGAGCAATTTCTAGATTTATTAATTTAGGCGTCCGTTCCGATGATTTAACAACATCTGTTGGCAGTTTTATGGCGCAAAGATTAGTGAGAAAATTATGCGACTGCAAAATTAAAACTGAACTTTCGGTGTCAGAAAAAGAAAAAATTAAAAAAGCGCTTTCCACTATTTCTCCTCAAGCAAAAATAAAAATTCCTCAAATTAAATACGCTTATCGCCCTAATGGCTGTCCCAAATGCAACGGGATTGGCTACAAAGGACGCGTGGCTATCAGTGAGATTTTAACAGTTAATGATAAAATAAAGGAAATGATTAATAATGGAGATCCCGTTTATAAAATCAAGAAACAGGCCCAAGAAGATGGAATGATTACTATGTTTCAAGATGGAGTTTTGAAAGTTCTAGAAGGAGAAACCACTTTAGAAGAAGTGGAAAAAGTAACCGGAGAATAAAAAATAGAAAATAAAAAAAGTTCTTTTTATTTGTCTGTAGACAAACTTCCGAAAATTTTAAGCTTCGGATAAAGAACAGTGTCGAGGAACGTCTCAGCCGAAACCAAAACGCCCAAATCTAAACAAAAGTTCTCTTACATTAAGGATAAAAGATAGAAATCCCTAAAAGTCTACAGACAGATAAAAAGAACTGGACTTTTAAATCTAGCATTTATTTATTTTTTTGTCAAGAGATGCTAAAATAAAATTCATATCGCGTAAAAGATATTCAAACTATGACTATAACTAACTCCAAAGAAAAACAAGAAGATATTAAATTAGATTTCACTTTACGTCCTCAAAGTTTTTCTGAATATATCGGTCAAGAAAAAACTAAAAAAAATCTCCGCATCCTTATTGAAGCCGCCAAAAAAAGAAAAGAAGCGATTGATCATATTTTGCTTTATGGGCCGGCCGGATTGGGAAAAACCACTCTTTCCCATATTATCGCCAAAGAAATGGGTGTAAATATCAAAGCTACTTCCGGTCCAGCGATTGAAAAAGTGGGCGATTTAGGATCTATTCTAACCAATTTGGGAAATGGAGACATCCTTTTTATTGACGAAATTCACCGCTTAAACAAAACTGTTGAAGAAGTGCTTTATCCCGCGATGGAGGACTATAAACTAGACATTATTGTTGGCAAAGGACCTTCCGCTCGCACTCTTCAATTAGATTTGCCTAAATTTACTTTAATTGGAGCTACTACTAAATTAGGATCCCTTTCTAATCCTTTAAGAAACCGATTTGGCATTATCAGCCGATTAGATTTTTACACCCCCCAAGAAATCGGAGAAATTATCCGTCGTTCCAGCCGTATTCTAGGCATAGATATTAATGAAGAAAGTGTCCGTTCTATAGCTAATTGTAGCCGTCAAACCCCGCGTGTCGCCAATCGCATCCTAAAAAGAGTGCGTGATTTTGCTCAAATTCAAAACAGTAATCTTATTAATGAAGAAATTACCAACGTGGCCTTACAAATGTTAGAAATAGACAAATTCGGACTAGAACCCACTGATCGCCACATAATAAGAACTATCTTAGACAAATTTGAGGGCGGACCAGTTGGTATTCAAACTATTGCCGCCGCCACCGCCGAAGAAATTCAAACTATTGAAGATGTTTACGAACCGTATTTAATTCAATTAGGTTTTCTGGCGCGTACTCCGCGCGGTCGTGTTGTCACTAAAAGCGGACGAGAACATATTAGCGCAAAAGAAAAATAAAAAGAATTTAAATAAATTTTTATGAAAATATTGGTTTTTAGCGTTTATATTATTTTTTTATTAGGAGTAATTCTAAACGCCATATTTATTATTTTTCACATTTTTAAATATTCATTGACTCGCAAAAGCATTTTATTAACCCTGTTAATTTTTCTGCCGGTTTTCGTTGTGTTATTATTGATTAATATCAGTTTATTTTTTATCATTCCGTATAAAAACTTTGATCTTGAAACCACGTTTTTTCCCTTTCAAAATTAAAAATAAAATCGTTAAATTTCTTGATTAATAAAAATGTTTAATCCGCTTAAAAACAAAAGAGAAAACGAACACGTGATTTTGATAGTGCGCCGTCATTGGTTTGATATCCTTAAACAATTTTTTACAATCATTCTAGCGCTTTTTCTCTGGGCGGGAAGTTTTTTCCTTTTTTCTTTTTTGATTCAAAATTCCTTCCTCTCAGAAAATTTACATTATTTGATTTTACTTTTCCAAAGCAGTTTCGTTCTTTTGATTTGGCTTTATTCTTTCCTTGTTTGGATAGATTATTATTTTGATGTTTGGATTATCACTACTGAAAAAATTATCAACATTGAGCAAAAAAGCTTGTTTCTCCGTCACACCAGTGAATTGCAAATTTTAAAAATTCAAGATGTTTCCACGGAAGTTAAAGGACTTATTCCCAGTATTTTAAATTACGGCGAGGTGCATATTCAATCAGCTGGCGCGGTTAATCGCTTTCTTTTTCATAATGTTCCCGACCCTTACGCCATCAAGAAAATAATTATGGATTTACAAAAAAACCAGCATCAAGAAAATTTCACTTCAATAAAAAAAACTTTTGATAATTATAAATCTTATCCAACAGAAAAACTGCTTTTCCAAAAAACCTCTCCTTCTGATTCCACCTCTCCTTTTCACAACAAACCCGCTAATTAATAATTCTCTGTCAAATGCGGCGTTTGGCGGCAATTCAAGAGCTGCTTTGTTAATGCATAAGAAACACTGCATAATTTAGAATTTTCTGTTCTAATATAGATAAGCTTTAATGGTCTTACGATTAAAACTGCGAATCTTGAGTTTGCGTTTAAGGTTATGCATTGGGTCACGTTTAATTCTCGTTGTTTGAAATTGCGTGTTCATAGAGTATTAAGTATAAGGTGTCTTTTTTGCTCTTGGAATCGCAAAAAAAGCGAATGTATAAGTTCACTAAATATTGCGCTCTATGAGAAAATAGGGCGATGTCATTTTTTTATCATATTCATTGCAAATATACGGGTATTAAAGGTATAAAGTTCAATAGAACGCTATAAGACGAATTCATTGATTTCCATAAATCCGATCTGCTTAATCCGGATATTTTTAACCGCAAAATCATTGATTATCTGATCTGGTATAATACCAAATGAACGCATTATGCTTTTGAAAATCTGCTATCTCCATTACAATTCATAATGTCGTTGCAAACTAATAACTTTAATTTGTCTCAAGAGCGCAATCAAGAGTGGACTCATACAAACCCTGTCATTGTTTATAAATTTTGTTAAAATATTACTAATAAGTAACTTTTTTAAAAAAATGCGGGTGAAACCAATAGGCGTGAAAAAAATTTCATTGCTTACTTTTTTATTTGGAATGACATTCTTCGCTTTTTTTGTAATTACCGGATTTTCTTTAGCGGAAGAAACCGACTTAATTGCAACCGAAATAATGTACGACGCGGAAGGAATCGATAATGACAAAGAATGGATTGAGTTTAAAAATAAATCCCAAAATTCTTTGAAAATTTTTAATTGGAAACTGATAGAATCCAGCAAACCAGAAACGCAACATAAAATTTCTCTTTATCAGGGCAATTCCGTTATAGAACCGGAAGAATATTTCATTATTGCAGAAAACGCGAAAGAATTTATTAAAAAAATTCCGGAAGATTATTCGGCGACGGTTTTGGATAGCAGTTTTTCGTTGAGTAACACGAAAGAAGAAATAATTCTCTTAGATGCTGACGGAAACCTATTAGCAACCACTTCTTATGAAAATTCTGCGGGAGGGAAAGGCAACGGCTTTACTTTAGAATGGGAAGACGGGGTTTGGCGAGAAAGTTTTATCAAAGGCGGAACACCGGGAAAGAAAAATTCACAAAAATCTAACCAGCCGGAATATTCCGATCAAATAAAATTAAATGAAATTCTTCCTAACCCCAAAGACAATGAAAAAACAGACGAATTTATTGAGTTGTATAATTTTTCTTCTGATGAAATTAATTTAGAAAATTGGATATTAAAAGACGCATCTAAGTCGGGAAAGTTTGTTTTTCCGAAAGATTATTTTATAAAACCAAATGGCTATCTTGTTGTTTATAAAAACTTGTTTAAATTTGCTATGAATAATTCCGGCGGAGAAGAAGTTTTTCTTTTAAATCCGAATGAAAAAATTGTTTCTTCTGTTTCTTATGAAAAATCTTTTGAGGGGATTTCCTATAATTTTGATTCAGAAAATAATAATTGGCGCTGGAGTAAGTTCCTAACGCCGGGAGAAAAAAACAAATTGGATAAAATTCCTAAAATTGAAATAAAAAAAGACAAGAAAATATACAAAAATTTTTACGCCACCTTTGAGATAAAAATTCACTCCAAAAACAAGAAGGAAAACAGAGTTACATGGGACTTTGGCGATGGTAAAAAAAGTTACAAAAGAAAAACTCGTCATAAATATTCAAAAACCGGAACCTATCTAGTCAAACTTAAGATTTTTACTGGCAGTGAAGAAATAGTAAAACAATTTTCCGTCAAAGTGAGAAAATACCCGCATCCAAAAGTAAAATTTATTCGTTTTTCTCCCAATCCTGCTGGAAAAGACAGTGAGCAAGAATGGATTGAGATCAAAAATTATTCATCCAAAAAAATCAATTTAAAAGATTGGAGCATTAAAACCGGCGTTTCTTCTCAAAAAGCGGTTAATCATTCAATTAATGATGATTTTTTCCTGAAAGCGGGAGAAAGAGGCGTTTTAACACGCGACTTTTCCAAATTTTCTTTAAACAATAAAAAGGGAGAAATAAAATTGCTTTACCCGGACGGAAAAACGGCAGATAAAATCACCTATAAAAAAGAAAACGAAATCAAAGATGACGAAATTTATGAAAAGAAAAACGGAGGCAAGTGGCAATGGCAAGAAAAATCCATTCTCGCTATTTCCAAACCCAAACAAGAAACAATAATAAAAAATAGTCCGCTAAAACCAGAAAAATTTATTGAAGTTCCAAAGGAGTATATCGGTCAGAAATCTTATCCAAAAAAGACGAATTCTCCTATTTTAAATTATGGATTATTCGCTTATACCGAGAAAAATCCTCGCTACTCAACCGAATTTGTTTTGGGAATGGAAACGAAAAAAATCTCCGCTGAAAATTTTTTAGCAAAAACAAAAACCGCTAAACAAGAACATTACTTGGTGTCTTTCGCTAAACAATTAAATAAGAAACTAAACAATTTATTGATTAAAATATCCAATCATTGAAAAATTAAAAAATTTCCTTGAAAACATAAAAATGAAATGCTATATTTACATTGCGATAAAATAATTTATTTAATTATATAGTGATTTATATCCAATGTCAGGACATAATAAATGGTCGGGAATAAAACACCGCAAAGAAGCGCAAGACGCTAAACGCGCCGAAATTTTTACTAAATTGGGGCGATTAATTTCTGTTGCCGCTAAAGAAGGAGGGGGATCGTTAGAAACTAATTTTAAATTAAAACTAGCGGTAGACAAAGCCAAATCCGCCAATATGCCCAAAGATAAAATTGAACGAGCGATTAAGCGCGGAACGGGAGAAAATAAAAATGAAACCATTATTGAAGAAATTATCTACGAAGCTTATGGTCCAGGAAATATAGCGATGCTTATAAAAGTCCTTACTGAAAACAAAAATCGAACACTAGGCGAGATTAAAAATATTTTAAATAAAAACGAGGGGAAAATAGTGCCTTCCGGTTCAGTGGCTTTTCTTTTTAAGCAAATGGGTATGATCACTATTCCAATTCAAGCTGAAAAATGGGATGAAATAGAACTAAAAGCCATTGAAGCTGGCGCTGAAGATTTGGAACGCGCAAAAAAAACACTGCTTGTCTATACTCAACCGACGAATTTAATGCTAATTAAAGAAAAATTAGAAGCAATGGAAATAAAAATAGAAGATGTGTCTATTGTTTATCTTACCAAACAAAAAACTGCGCCCAGTGAAAAATCTCTCTCTGCTTACCAAAAATTACGAGAAAAACTTTTAGAGCAGGATGATATTCAAGAAATTTATGACAATATCGGGTAAATAGTTAAAAACCATTAAGACGATAAATGAAAAAAAGACAAAATTTACAAAATAAAATCCGTGTGTTGGGTATTGATCCCGGAACGGCTACTACCGGCTGGGCAATCTTAGAAGAAAAAAGTGGAAAAGTTTTTCCGATAGCTTACGGACATATCAGCACCTCTCCAAAAAACAGTACCACTGAAAGACTAAAGGAAGTGGCGGATGATCTAGAAAAAATAGCAAGAAAATATGTTCCAATAGAGGCAGCTGTAGAAGATATTTTCTTTTTTAAAAACCTAAAAACCGCCATGAAAGTAAGCCAGTCGCGAGGAGCTATTCTCTTGACATTAGAGAAAAATAATATCAAAATATCTGAATATACCCCACTTCAAGTAAAGCAGGCATTGACAGGGTATGGACAGGCGGAAAAAAGCCAAATTCAGCTGATGGTGAAAAATATTTTGAAACTAAAAAAAATTCCCAAACCGGACGATACCGCGGACGCTATTGCTATCGCTATTTGCCATTTAAACAGCCGTAAAATGAAAATGGTGGAATTAAAAAATAAATCAAAAGTATAAAAAAATTTAAAATATTCATTTAAATTAATCTTTAATCTTACAATAACAAAACAATGAAAACTAGTTATTTTGTGGATTATTTTGTTTCTCAAGGAGTTCCTTTAGAAACCGTGTTTCTGATTTTAATGCTTCCCGTAATTGCCACTATGATCGCTTTCTTTCGGCAAGTTTTGGGAATAAAGGCTTTCGGCATTTACACACCATCGATAATAACTTTCGCTTTTTTAGCAATGGATTTCGGCTCAGAAAATAGCGGCATTAAATACGGAGTGATTATTTTTCTAAGTGTCATTTTTGCCGGAATGATTACTCGCTACATTCTCAAAAAATTACGTCTGCTTTATTTGCCTCGCGTGGCTATCACCTTAAGCATCGTGTCTTTCGCCATTTTAACTGTTTTGGTATTAGGTGGTTCTTTACAACGTACCGGTCTAGCTTCGGTTTCTGTTTTTCCAATTTTAATTATGATTACTATTGTAGAAAAATTCGTCGCTGCCCAAATTGAAAAAGGAAACAAAACCGCCATTATTTTGGCCGCGGAAACTTTGTTTATTTCCTTGATGGGATATTATTTGACTAATTGGAAAACGCTCTCTTCTTTCATTTTGACTTATCCTTGGATAATACTCTTTACTTTTCCTTTAAATTTTTTCTTAGGCAAATGGACTGGCTTGCGTCTTTCTGAATATTGGCGTTTTAAAGAAATTTTGAAAAAAATGTAATTATTTTTCGGCGAAAAAACATTATGTTGAATTTTTTTAAAAACAGCCGCAAAATTCTAGGAATGAATTCTCGCAATTTAAATTATATTCGCCTTTATAATCATAAAAAAGCCATTTGTATTGCGGATGATAAATTGTTAAGTAAAAGAATTTTAAAAAAAAATGACTTACCAGTTCCCGCGTTGATTGAAAAAATCACCTCTCACCAAGAACTGGAAAATTTTGATTGGACAAAATTACCTAACAGCTTTGCGCTTAAACCAAACCGCGGATTAGGAGGAGAAGGAATTTTAGTTGTTTATGGAAAGAAAAAAAATGGAAATGAAGCCTGGATTAAAGCGGACGGATCGATAGTTACTTTGGATGATCTAAAAAATCATATCAGTAATATTTTGGATGGAAATTTTTCTCTCTCCAGCGTGCCGGATAAAGCTTTTTTTGAAGAAAGAGTGCGACTTCTAAAATTATTCAAACCTTACACTTTTAAAGGCATTCCGGATGTCCGTATAATTGTTTACAATAGCGTTCCGGTTATGGCAATGTTGCGCCTTCCCACTAAAGAATCGGGCGGAAAAGCTAATCTTCAACAGGGAGCAGTGGGTGTAGGCATTGATATGGCTAGTGGAGTTACTACTTCCGCCGTTCAAGGAAAAAAATCCCACTTAATTGAATATGCGCCGGGAACCAGATTGCCGCTTTCCGGAATCAAGATTCCTTATTGGAAAGAACTTTTGGAATTAGCGATTAAAGCGCAAAGGGTGTCCGGTTTGGGTTTTTTAGGAGCGGATATCGCCATTGATCAAGAAAAGGGTCCGGTTTTTTTGGAATTAAACGCTCGCCCCGGCCTTTCCATTCAAATCGCCAATCTGGCCGGACTTCAAGAAAGACTGCAAAGAGTGTCGGGACTGAAAATAAAAACAATTAAGAGAGGTATTAATGTGGGAATGGATTTGTTTGGAGGAGAAATTGAGGAAGAAATTGAAGAAATTTCCGGCAAGAGAATTATCGGTTCGGTGGAAAAAATAAAGCTGATTGGCAAAAACGGAAAAGAAATTGAAGTGGAAGCCAGAGTAGACACGGGAGCGAGTATTTCCGCTATTGATAAAAAATTAGCAATAGAGCTTGGATTTGATGAGGCGGTAAAATACTGGGAAGATTTTCATTTGGATCATACTTTAAATACTCAAGAAATTGAAGAATTAAGCAAAAATAAAGTCTGGAAAGAATTAGAAAAACATCCAGATGTGATTGGTGTAGCAAAAATCTTTTCTTCACATGGAGCCTCTTATCGGATTAAAATCAAAGTTATGTTAACAATAGATTCGCTTCCAATTATTTCCAAACTTTCGATTGCAGATAGATCGGGTTTGAATTATCCGGTTTTAATTGGCAGACGCGATCTTAAAAAATTTTTAATTGATGTAAATAAAACAATATGAAAAAGGTAATGATTCTTTTTGGCAAAAGCGATTGGAAAAAAGCTAAACCTTTCTCTAATAAAGATTATCAATATTCTTACGAATATTTTTACGATCTTTGTCAAAAAAACGGGATTCAAATGTATCGCGCTTCTTACGAGTGGTATGACTATCAAAAGCATCTTTTTAAACACGCCTGGATTTTTAAAAGTAAAGGAGGAAAATGGAAAAGAGTTTCTAATATTAAGCCGGATTTGATTTACGATAAAACTAAAGCGCGTTTGGAAATATATTATAAAAAAGAATTAATAAGAAAAGCTTTTCCTTTTATAAATAATCTGATTTTTACTCAATTAATTGACGACAAACTAACAACAAGTTTGCTTTTTGAAAAATGGTGTAAAAAAAGTTGGGTAATAGAAAACAAAAACGATTTAAAAAAATTTTTGCCAAAAATAAAAACAGAAAAAGCGGTCTTAAAACCTCTTCTTGAAAGTGGAGGAAAAGGGATACAAATAATGGATAAAGGAGACATCCTTAAAAAAGCTATTATTGATTGTCCTTATTTACTTCAGGAATTTATTGATTCTTCTTATGGTGTGCCGGGCGTAAGCGACAAATCGCACGATTTGCGTTTAGTTTTTATTAATGATGAAATAATTTATTCCTACATAAGAGAGCCGAAAGAAGGCAGTTATTTAGCCAATTTATCCCAGGGAGGAAGTCTAAAGATTGTTCCAAAGAACAAGTTGCCAAAATCTCTTAATCCGATAATTAATAAAGCCAATAAGCTTTTCGCCACTTTTAATCCGCGAATTTATTCAATTGATTTTATGTTTGATAGAAAAAAACAACCTTGGATAGTGGAACTCAACTCTATGCCCGGATTATTTTTCACGCCGGCAGAAAAACCTTATATGTTGAAAATGTATGGAAAGTTATTGAATGTTTTTAAAAAATATATGCGATAATTTTTTTATGCGTATCTGTATAATTACGGACAATAAAAATTCTTATTCCTCGAAAAAATTTTTCAAGGAAGCAACTGCCAAAAATATTAAGGTTGATTTTATATTATGGAAAAGTATTTTTTTGGACGAGAAAGGTGTTATTTTTGGCGGTGATATTCCCCTGAATGAATTTGACGGAGTAATTCTGCGCAGCTCCAAGAAATTATCGGTGCCTAATATAGTAATTGTGGAATATTGCAAAGCCAATAATATCCGTCTTTTGAATAAAGATTTTTATTTTCGTTATCAATCAACAAATAAGTTACGGCAGTATTTAATTTTTAAGACAAAAGAGATACCTTGTTTGGAAACTTTTTATGGAGAGAAAGTAAGCTATTCTTTTTTAAAAAGAAGGATTGGATTGCCGTTTGTTGCCAAATCCATAAATGGCAGTTTGGGTAAGCAAATTTTTAAAATAAAAAACAGACAAGAATTTAAGAATTTCATTCGACAGCAAAAAGTTAAAAAACAGTTGTATATATTTCAAAAATTTTATTCCGGCGCCACTGATTATCGTGTTTTCATTGTCGGTAAAAAAATTTTTGGTCCGGTCAAGAGAATCGCTCCACTCGGAAAGTGGAAAACAAACGAAGTTGGTTCCGCGCATAAACGCTGTGAAAAAGAAAAACGTGTGCTTAATTTAGCAAAAAAAATTGCCCAAAAAACCAAAATAGAATTTGCCGGTTTAGATATTTTGATTGATGCTGAAGGTCAGCCACGGATTATTGAAATGAACACTATGGGTGTTTTTAGGGTTTTTGATACTGTTTATCCGGAAATCGATATCGCCAAAAAAACTATTGAGCTTATGGTAAATACAATGAAATAATTTATAGTGTTAAGATTAAAATTTTTTAAAAAAATTGTTTTATAAAAGTAGATATTTTATTTAATATTGCGCATACTGTAATCGCTTTTAAAAAAGACGTATAATAAAAAATAAAAGCAGATAATCAAAATATGAGATCTATATTCATTTCAAATAATTTTAGAAATAATTCTTCTAATAATTGGCAGAAAACTATCGGCAAAATTATTTTATATTTTTGTATAGCCGGATTTCTTTTAGTAATAGGTATTTTTTCTTATTATTTAAAAGATTTGCCGAGTACCGATAAAATAAACAAAAGAGTGATTGTTGAATCTACTAAAATTTACGATCGTACTGGCCAGCATCTGCTTTATGAAATACATGGCGAGGAAAAGAGAACAATTATTCCTTTTCAGGAAATTCCCGACAATATTAAATATGCTACTATTGTTTTAGAAGATCAAGATTTTTATTCTCATCATGGAATTAAATTAGCCTCTATTTTCCGAGCCGCTTTCAAAGACTTGCTTAAAGGACAAACTGCTCAAGGAGGATCTACTATTACCCAACAATTTGTTAAAAATTCTCTTTTAACCCGAGAAAAAACTTTTACTCGTAAAATTAAAGAGATTATTTTGGCAATTGAAATTGAATTGAAATTTTCCAAAAATGAAATTTTAGGAATGTATTTAAATGAAATTCCTTATGGATCTAACGCTTATGGAATTGAAGCGGCGTCAAAAACTTTTTTTGACAAACACGCAAAAGATTTAACTTTAGCTGAAGCGGCGTTATTAGCTTCTTTACCAAAAGCTCCTTCTTATTATTCTCCTTACGGATCACACACAGAACAACTTAAAAATCGTCAGGAGATAGCATTAAATATAATGTCAGAAATGAAATTAATTTCTTCAGAAGAAGCCGAAGCGGCAAAAAAAGAAGATGTTTTAAATAAAATCAAACCCAATAAAGAAAATATCAAAGCACCTCATTTTGTAATGTATGTCAAAGATGAATTAGAGTCTCGTTATGGAAGCAATTTTATAGAAGAAAACGGATTAAAAGTTTATACCACTCTGGATTGGTCAAAGCAAAAATTAGCGGAAGAAATAGTTAAAGAAGAAGCAGAAAAAAACGCTAAAAATTACAATGCTTACAACGCTTCTTTAGTGGCAATTGATCCTAAAAATGGACAAATATTAACTATGGTAGGATCTAAAGATTATTTTCAAGAAAGTCAACCAGAAAATTGTATTCCAGGGAAAAACTGTCTTTTTGAGCCCAATGTCAATGTCGCTATCCGTGAACGGCAACCCGGATCATCTTTTAAACCTTATGTTTATTTAGCCGCTTTTTCTAAAGGATATACTCCGGAAACTATTATTTATGATACGGAAACAAATTTTGGAAGTTCTAGTGGCGAAAAAGACTATATTCCACAAAATTATAATGGCAGTTTTCGCGGTCCCGTTAAAATGAAAGAGGCGCTAGGAATGTCATTAAATATTCCTGCGGTAAAAACTCTTTATTTAGTGGGAGTAAACAATTCTATTAAATTAGCGAAAAAACTCGGCATTGGCGGGTTAAATAATCCTGAACGTTATGGACTTTCTTTGGTTTTAGGGGGAGGAGAAGTTACTCTTTTAGATCATACCGCTGCTTATTCTGTCTTGGCTAATAAGGGTATAAAACACGAAAAAACAGCTATTTTAAAAATTGAAAACAATAAAGGAGAAATTCTGGAAGAATTTAAAGAAAAAGAAGGGGAACGAGTAATTGAAGAAAAATATGTGGCAATGTTAGATCATGTTCTTTCTACTAATAAATATCGCGCTCCAGTTTTTGGAGAAAAAAATTTATTAAGTTTTGAAAATCGTCAAGTGGCTGCTAAAACTGGAACTACTAATGAATTTAGAGATGGTTGGACAATGGGTTATACTCCATCTATCGCAGTGGGGGTATGGGCGGGAAATAATAATAACTCTTCTATGAAAATCGGAGCGGACGGAATTTATACTGCGGGGCCGATTTGGCGTAAATTTATGGATCAAGTTTTATCTAATTATAATATTGAAGAATTTCCTAAATATGAAGAAGAAAAAGAATTAAAGCCTATTTTAATGGGAAAATTAGAAACAGAAAAAAAAATGAAAGTTTGTGAAATTTCTTCTAAAAAAGAAAAATATTGCTTAATTAACAAATATTGTCCTGACAATAAAATTAAAGAAAAAACTTTTACAGAGGCGCACAGTATCTTGTATTATGTCGATATCAAAGACCCGCGCGGAGATATCCCGGAAAAACCTCAAAAAGATCCGCAGTTTAAAGCTTGGGAAAAAGGAGTGAAAAATTGGTATAAAAAAAATAAAAATGAAAAATATATTGTCAGTGAAGAACCATTAAAAGAATGTGAACAAGATGACTTTAATGATTATCTGCCAAATATTTCATTATTAATTTCCGGAGAAAACACTCCTTTTTTAAATATTAAAGCTGATTGTAATGCTTCTTATGGAATAAAAAAGGTGATTTTTTATGTGGATGATGAAGAAAAAAGCACTCAAGAAAACAAACCTTATGAATTTATTTATAGCATACCCGCTGAAAAAAATAATTCCGACATCAAAGTAAAAGTCAAATTAATTGACGATATTGATAATGAAGCCACTGATGAAAAAACTATACATATTAGTTTTTAAGTCTTTTTTGTGTTAAATATTAAAAATTTTAATATTCTTGATTTGTAAAAACAATAAGAAAATTAACCATATTAAAAGCGAGTAATTATTTTTTAATTGGCATCACCATATACAAAAACCCTTCCATAATTTCATTCTCTTTATCGCCGGCATTTTTAAAAATCAATGGAGAATGCGAGTTATTCACAAAAATAACTGCCTTGTGAGTGGATAAGGAATTTAATCCATCTAAAAAATAACGGGGATTTAAATAAATATCTTGATCATCTCCGGATAAAAATTCTGCTTTTAAACGCGTTTCATTTTCCCCTGATTCGTTAGAATAAGACTTTATTATAATTTCTTTTTTTTGTATATCTATCTTTAAATTAACCTCCCCTGATTTATTGTCCGTAAAAACACTTGCCACCTTCACCGCTTTAATTATTTCATCTCTAAAAACAAAAATTTGGGTGCTAAATTTATTGGGAATTATTTGTTTATAATCAGGATAATTACCATTTATTAAGCGCGACATTAATAAATTTCCATTTATTTCAAAAAATACCTGACCATCTTCAAAAGCAATTTTTATTTTTTCTGTTTCTAAATCAATTAATCTTACTAGTTCCATAAATGTTGCCGCTGGAATAATATGAGATGCTATTTTTTCCTCATTAGGTGATTCTTTTCTCTCTATAATAGGTATAACCCCTTCCGATAAACGAAAACTGTCTGTGGCGGCTAAAATAAGCTTATTTTCATTTTCAGAAATATTTATCCCTGTTAATTCTATTCTATTTTGAGCAGTAGCCACTGAAACCAAAATTTTTGAAATAATTTCTTTGGTTTTTAACGCGGGAATTTCTAGGAAAAATTCAGTTTTAATCTTAGGTATTATAGGAAAATCTTCATCATTTATTCCTTTTATTTTCACTTTATAATTTCCGGATATTATTTTTAAGTCATAACCTTCTGTTTCTATTTCAATATTAGTTGTTTCACTAGGTAAATTTGCCATAAATCCAGCTAATGTTTTGGCTGGAATTGCTATTTTTCCTGATTCCTCTATTTTTACCCTTAAAGTAGAAATAATTCCTATTTCTAAATTAGTGGCAGATAATTTCAAAACACCATTATCCGCTTCCATTAAAATATTATTTAAAATAGGAAGAGAATTTTGTTTTCCTGCTATTTTATCTGTATAGTCCACTGCTTTTTTAAGGTTTTTGTAAGTGCAAGATAATTTCATAAGAGTATTTATAATTACTTTTTAACATAATTTATTATTTATTATTAAGAAATGTTTTTTTGTGGATAAATGGAAAAAACCTACTGCTTGACAAAAAATATGTATAAAAAAATGTTTATAACCTGCGTGAATAATTATAGGATAAAAAAAGAATAAATTGTTAGTAAGAAATAAATTAAAATAAATTTTAGTTATCCACATAGTGGTTCAATATAGTATTCAACTGGTTATCAACAGAAAATAGGGTATTATTAACAACTTATCCACAGTTAAACATTTAATTTTTTATTTAATTGTTTAAATTCAGACTCAATTTCTTTTTTTTCATAGATAGCGCTGCTTATTTTTTTGCAAGCATACATAACAGTTGTATGATCTCTTCCACCTAAAAAATCTCCAATTTCAGGAAAAGATAATTTTAAATGATAACGAATTAAAAACATTGCCATTTGTCTACAAAAAGCCACTTTTTTCTTTCTATTTTTATTAAAAAGGTCTTTTTCTTGTATTTCATAAAAATCTGCTACGGTTTTAATTATTTTTTGGCGGGTTAAATTTAATGAATTGTTTTGCTGTAAAAGATCTAAAAGAATTTCTTTAATATCATTTAAACTTAATTCTCTTTGATTTAACTGGGAATAAGCGATTAATTTATTTAACGCGCCCTCTAATTCTCGTACGTTTTTATTAAAGTTTTCCGCTAGGAAACGCAAATGCTCTTTCTTTATAGAAAAATTTTTTTCTGTTGCTTTTTGTTTTAAAATAGCAACGCGCGTTTCCATGTCAGGATTACTTACATCCGCAATCATTCCCCCTTCAAAACGGGAACGGAGCCTTTCTTCTAATATACTTATTTCTTTAGGGGGACGATCGCTACTTAAAACTACTTGTTTGTTTATTTGATAAAGAGCGTTGAAAATATGAAAAAATTCAGTTTGAGTTTTTTCCTTGCCAGAAATAAATTGAATATCATCTATGATTAATAAATCGGTTTTTTTATAATGTTCTTTAAATTTATCTATTGTCCCGTTTTTTATAGAGTCAATTAAATCAGTGGTAAATGCTTCTGATGAGATGTATTTTACTACTTTTTCCGGATTTTTACGCAAAACCTCATTTCCAATGGATTGGAGGAGATGAGTTTTTCCTAATCCTACGCCACCATAAATAAATAAAGGGTTGTAAACCATACCCGGTTTTTGAGAAACAGCATAACAAGCCGCTCTAGCTAATTCATTATTTTCTCCCACTATGAAATTTTCAAAAGTATAACGAGGATTAAGATTGTTTTTTGGGTTTAATAAAGTATTTCCGGAATAAGTGGCTTGAAAATGAACTGGCGCGGAGTTTGTTTTAAAATAAGAATTATTTTTTACGCCATCAATAGTTTTCGTCACAGAAGCAGATTTTTCCTTAATATTTCCATTTATTACGCATTTTATTTCTTTAATATCGCTTTGAAAGTTACGCAAAGAATTAAGAATTATTTTATTAAATTTGTTTTCTAGCCATTCTTTAGCAAATCCATTGGGAACACCAATAACAACCGTTCCATTTTGATTGGAAATAATATGCGTGTCCTTAAACCAAGTGACAAATTGGGCGCTAGACAAAGAAAGTTCAGCTTCAGCTAAGACGGAATTCCAAAGAGATGTATTATCCATAATAATTGATTTATTAAGACAATTTGATTGTGGATAAAGTATAGCACAAGATAAAAATAATACCAAAAAACCTGTGGATAAGTATGTTAATAAATTGTAAATAACTTATATCTATTAGATTTTATCGCATTGTTTATGATTCTTGTAGGATAGAATTATTAATTAATTTCTCTATTTGTTTATATTTCTAAATAATAATTTTTTTATACATTATTTCTTTATATTCTTTATAAACGGGAATTTAGTTTGTTTTTTATAATTCCAGTATATTTAATTTTAATGAAGCGTTGTAATTATTTTTTGAAATTAAGATGCGTCGCATTGACCTTATTCGCTTCTCCTGATAAACTGATTTATATGGTCTTGCGACTATTATTTTTTAAAAAACAATTTTTATAAAAATTTTATGAAAAGAACATATCAACCCAAAAAAAATCGCAGAAAAAAGAGACACGGATTTTTAAAAAGAAGCAGTACCAGAGATGGAAAAAATGTTTTAACGCGCCGTCGTCGAAAAGGAAGAAAAAAACTAACAACTGTCTAGAAAAAAGGGAAAAATAAAAAAATGAGTTTTATTTTCAATTCTTTTGTTTATCAACCTTTGTATAATATTTTAATTTTTTTCTACAATATTTTGGGAAATGATTTTGGTGTTGCCATTATTGCTACTACATTGGTTTTGAAGGCGGTTTTTATTCCTCTTTCTAAAAAACAAATAGAGTCGCAGAAGAAACTGCAAGAATTACAGCCAGAATTGAAAAAAATTCAAGAAAAAAACAAAAACAATAAAGAAAAACAAACCAAAGAAACATTGGAGTTTTATAAAAAAAATAAAGTTAATCCTTTTTCTGGTTGTTTGCCATTGATTTTTCAGTTGGTTTTTTTAATTGCTATTTATCGAATTATTATGAAAATTTCCGGATCAAATTTTCAAGTAGAAGCCGGATTATTATATCCGTTTATAACCAACCCCGGTTCTATCAAGAGTTTCTTTTTAGGTTTTCTGGATATGGCTAAACCTAATTACTATCTTGCTTTTTTGGCGGCTATTGCTCAATATTGGCAAGCTCGTTCAATGATGATTGGTCAAAAAAACACATTAAACAAAACGGATAAAAAAGATTTTTCTCAAGCGATGAGTCAACAGATGATGTACTTGGGACCAGTTTTAACTTTCTTTTTCGGGATGCAATTTGCGGCGGGATTAGCGTTATATTGGTTGACATCCACTCTGTTTTCTGTTTTTCAACAAGAATATATTTTTAAAAAGAGTAAATAATAATATTATTTTTAAAGATCATTTTTTAAATTTATGGAGGAAATTAAAAATTTGGAAAAAATCAAAAAAATAATAGAGAGATTATTAGATATGGCCGGTTTTCAGTGGGATGAGGTGGAAATTATAAACAATGAGGAGAATCAGGAAAATAGTGTTTTTAATATAAAAACATCTACCGATTCTAAATTTCTCATTGGTCAATATGGAATCAATCTACAAGCATTACAACACATTGTTCGTCTTTTGATAAAAAGAGAAGTAAAAGAAAAAATTAACTTTATTTTAGATGTCAATTCTTATAAGCAGGAAAAAAATTTCGCTATTATTCAAAAAGCTCGTTTGGCGGCCGAACAAGCCATTAAAGATAACAAGTCGGTTGTTTTGTCTCCGATGAACGCCTATGAAAGACGTGTCGTGCATTTGGAATTAAATAAAAACGAAAAAGTAACCACAGAAAGTTTAGGAGAAGGAGAGGAAAGAAAAGTGATAGTTAAGCCGATAACTTAAATATTTTTGGGTAATTGTCGCGCAGTGTCGGTTTTACTGCGCGGCAATCGTCGCAATAAAGTGGTTGCCCGAAAAATAGCTTACAATATAGCGCTCAATACGATTTTTAAAGTTCTTTCCACTGCGTTGGCTTTAGTGGGAATTGGATTTATTACTCGTTATTTAGGAAAAGAAGGTTTTGGAAATTACGCCACTGTTTTGGCGTTTTTCGCTTTTTTTTCTTCTTTATTGGATTTGGGTTTATATACCATTTCCACCCGAGAAATATCTCGACAGGGAGCGGATGAAGAAAAAATTATCGGCAATGTTTTTTGGTTGCGATTTTTTTCTTCCGTGGCGTTATTTTTAATTTCACCTTTAATTGTCTTCTTATTGCCTTATCCGGAAGAAGTTAAAAAAGGAATACTGCTGGCTGCCGGCGCCTTTGTTTTTTCTTCTTCTTATCTAGTATTAAATGGAGTTTTTCAAAAAAATTTAGTTATTTACAAAGTAACCGGAGCGGAATTAATTGGGAAAATTTTACAAGTAAGTTTTGTAATTTTGACAGTTTTGTATGATTGGGGTTTTACGGCGATTGTTTTATCTTTACTTTTGAATATGATCTTTAATTTTGTAGCCGTTTATTATTTGTGTCGTCGGTATGTAAAAATAAGATTTCTAATAAACTTTTCTTATTGGAAAAAGTTTTTAAGACACTCTTTGCCAATGGGTGTGGCTGTTTTTGTTAGTTTTTTATATTTTAAAACGGATACTATTTTACTTTCTCTTTTGCGTTCCAGTCAGGATGTTGGAATTTATAACGCGGCTTATAAAATTATTGAAAATATTACTTTTTTTCCAGCGATGATAATGGGATTAATTTTTCCACTTATGTCTAAGAATATTTTTTCTGAAAAAACTCTTTTTGAAAAAATTTCTCATAAAACTTTTAAAATCTTCTTTCTTTTAGTTATTCCTATGGTAATTGGAGCGCTTTTTTTAGCTGATGATCTGGTTTTTTTGATTGGAGGAAAAGATTTTTCTCAATCAGCCAATGTATTGCGAATTTTAATTTTTTCTTTGGCATTTATTTTTTTTGGACATTTTTTCAATTATATGCTTATCGCCGGAAATTTACAGAAAAAATTAATGCAAATTTTATTTTTTTGCGCCGCTTTTAATATAACCGCCAATTTGATTTTTATTCCATTTTTTTCTTATTATGCTTCCGCCATGATTTCATTGGCAACTGAAGCGCTAGTGGTTTTTACTACCGCTTTTTTAGCGGCAAAAAAATTAGGTTATATTCCTCGTATAGAGAAAGGAATAAATTTTTTATTTTCCGGCGCGGTAATGGCGGGGTTTCTTTTTTTATTTCGCGATTTTCACTTTCTTTTTTTGATTGTAGGAGGGGCGGTTGTTTATTTTTTTCTACTTGGTTTAACTGGGACAATTACTAAACAAGAAATAATTAGTCTTTTAATTAAAAAACAAGCATGAAACGCGCGCGACCGAAAGTTTTTGTTATTATATTAAACTATAATGGTCGAGAAACTTTATTTCATTGTTTATCGTCCGTTTTTAGATCAGATTATCCTGATTTAAAAGTGGTGGTAGTGGACAATAATTCTCAAGATGAGTCCTTGGAGATAGCCAAAAAAAATTTTTCCCAAGCTTATTTTATTGAAAACTCGGAAAACATTGGTTTTGCTGCTGGAAATAATATAGGTATTCGTTTTGCATTAGAAAGAATGGCTGATTATATTTTTCTTCTGAATAATGACGCGGAAGTAGAACGAAAAACTATTTCTAATATAATTCAAATAGCTGAAAAAAATTCTTCTTTAGGAATTTTAAGTCCGCTTATTTATAAAAACAAAACGGAAAAAATTTGGTTTGCGGGAGGAAAAATTGATTGGCTGCGAATGCGAGCCATACATACGGATTTTAAAATTAAATCTAAAAAATCTAAATTATGGTCCACGGATTATATTTCTGGATGCGCGATGTTGATTAAAAAAGAAGTATTTAAAAAAATTGGTCTTTTAAACGAAGATTATTTTTTGTATTACGAAGATGTCGATTTTTCTTGGCGCGCTTATCAATCAGGTTTTCAATTAATGGTAACTTCCGAGTCTCGAGTTTATCATTTTGAAAAAAGTGAAGAAAATAAACCGGCAAAAATTTATTGGTTGGTTTTATCTGGAATTTTGTTTTTTCGCAAAAACGCGCCGCTATTGTGGCGACCATATATAAGTGTTTATCTTTGGTTAAGAAAAATAAAAAATCAAATGGATTTAAAGTGGAGAAATAATCAATTCGCGCTGGAAACGAGAAGGGCTTATCGTGACAGCGAAAAATTAAATTTTTAAAAAGCAATGCCGGAACTTTCTTTTATTATTGTTAATTATCAATCCGAAAAGTATTTAAAAAAATGTGTCGCTTCCGTTTTAGAAAAAGTTAAAATCATTGATTTTGAAATAATCGTTGTAAATAACGATCAGAGTAAACTTAATAGTTTTGAAGATGAAAAAATTTCAGTGTTGGAAATTAATAAAAATGTCGGATTTGGAAAAGCTTGTAATTTTGGCGTTGAAAAAGCGCGCGGAGAATTGCTTTGTTTTTTAAATCCGGATGCGGAAATAATTAAAGAAAATATCGTGGAAATTATCGAGGAATTTAAACATTATCCTAAAATAGGCATCATCGGACCGAAAATTTTAACTTCAAAAAATCGAATTCAGAAATGGAGTGTCGGTCGAGAAACAGGAATATGGAACTTATTTTGTAATAAAATTGGTTATTGCGCTATTTGGAATAATTTAGAAAAACAAGAAGTAGATTGGGTGACGGGGGCCGCGATGTTTATTCGTCAAGAACTTTTTCAGCAATTAGGAGGTTTTGACGAAAATTTTTTTCTTTATTTTGAAGATTTGGATTTGTGTCGGCGGGCGCGTTTGATTGGATTTAAAGTTTTGTATTTTCCCGATTTTCATATTAAACATCAAGGAGGCAAAAGTTCCGTGCTTAAAGAAAAACAAAAAGAAGCATATTATCAATCACAGGATTATTATTTTCAAAAACACTTCGGACGATTTTCTGTCGCGGTATTGCGATTTTTGCGAAAAATTTTTCTTTATTGGCGGATGTAATTTAAATTGGCAAATAGTAGGCTGTAAAGACAAACAATGAACAATGTCTGATATTAAATAAATTATGTTTAAAAAAGCGATAAATTTGTTTTTATTGTATCTACCATTTCAAATGGCGCTTAATCCAGTGGAAGGAGTGGATTTAGCTTCTGCGCGAATTATAGTTTTAGCTTTTTTTTTAGTTTGGTTGGCGGAAAGCTTAAGAAAAAAGAAAATTATTGTTCGCAAGTCATTAATAACTTTATTTTTACTTTCTTTTTTGTTTTTATCTTTGTTTTCTCTTTTTTTCGCGGAAAATTTATTTTGGGGAATAAGAAAAGCGCTTTTTTTGCTGTCTTTTTTTCCTTTTTATTTCGTAATTGGAGGACTCGATTGGAATAAAGAAGAAATTCGACGCGCGATTAAATTTTGGGTTTTAGGGTCAGCTATAATGTCAGTAATTGGTATCGCGCAATTTTTTCTTCAGTTTTGGATGGGAGCGGGAAAGATGATTGTTCTTTGGCAAAAATTTCTTACGCCTTTTCTGGGAAAATCTTTTGCCGCCGCCGTTTTTGAATATTCCAGTTGGCCGGTTAATATTAGCGGAGAAACTTTTTTTCGCGCCACCGCTTTTTTTCCTGACGCGCATATGTTTTCTTTTTATCTGGGAATGAGTTTTTTTTTGGCGTTGGGATTATGGAGAGGGGAAGAGAAAAAATTTTTTCAAAAAGTATTTTTAATATCGGCGTTTTTAATTTTAACGGCGGATCTTTTAACTTTTTCTCGTGGCGGTTATTTGGGTTTAGCGGTCGGAAGTTTGGTGTTTGGCGGAAGAGAAATCATTTTTTTTCTAGGAAAAAAGGAAAAAACAGAAAAGAAAAAATTGCTAGGATTAGTGGCTGGAAGTTTTTTATTGATATTTTTGCTTTTGTTTTTTACCCCGATTGGCAAAAGAACATTTTCTTCCTTTGATATGAACGAATTTTCCAATACCGAAAGAATTAAAAATTGGAAACAAGCGGTGGAAATTATAAAAGAAAATCCATGGGTAGGAACCGGTCTGGGTAATTATTCATTAGCGATTAAGCCCTCGGCTGAGTGGAGAGAGCCGATTTACGCGCATAATCTTTATCTAGATATTGTGGCAGAAGCGGGTATTTTAGGCGGTTTAGCGTTTGTGGCTTTGCTTACGGAGGGAATTTTTGCTTTTATGAAAAAAGCGCGCGCGAATGCGCGAGAAAAATCTTTTTACTATCTTTATTTTGGAATAGTTGCTTCTTTTGTAGTTTTTTCCGTTCATTCTTTTTTTGATTCGGCTCTTTACTCGGTACATATTCTTCCGTTATTAATTTTTTTATTGTCATTGGGTTCCGCGCCAAGCGAATAATATTTGGATTTTTTTATTTTTTAGTGTAATATAAAAATATAGAAAGTATATTTGAAAGTTTAAATTATCTGCGTTATTTACATTTTATTTATTTTAGATTTTTTTGTTAGTATAAAAATTATTGTCATTTTAGAAAATTTTGGAGCATGTTTATTATCACTACGGAATTTTTCCGTAGCGATAGCGGAGGAAAATATCCGGAATCTACGGCGTAATAAAAAGACTGGATTCCCGCCGGAATTTACCCTCGTGAAAACGAGAGCGGGAATGACATATAATCAAAAATAATCAAAAATGTAAATAATGTTGTGAAATCTAACATTTAAATAAACAAAAAAACAAATAAATGGAAAAAATATTAAGCAATCAATTTATTGATCCCGAAACAATTGTTAAAAACTTGGATTTAAAAAACGGTGATCAGGTGGCGGATTTCGGGTGCGGATCGGGTTTTTTTAGTATTCCTTTCGCGCGGGCGGTTTCTGACGCTGGCGTGGTATGGTCATTGGATATTTTATCTTCCGCTTTGGAGGCGGTGGAAAGCCAAGCAAAAACCTTGGGGCTTTTAAATATTAAAACGCGACGCGCCAATGTGGAAAAGATAAATGGATCTAATTTGAAAGAGGACAGTATGGATTGGGTAATAATGAAAGATATTTTATTCCAAAATAAAAATAAAGAAGATATTATTCGGGAAGCTTATAGAGTTTTAAAACCGGAAGGAAAAGCATTGATAATGGAATGGAATAATAAAAATTTTATGGTTGGTCCGCCCAAAGAAAAGAGAGTTTCGCAACAAGAAATTTTTAATATGTTGGATAAAAACAAATTCATTATCAAGAAAATTTTTCCCGCCGGTGATTTTCATTATGTTATTATTGCCGAAAAGTAATTTTTTAAAAAACAAAAAATTTAGAAAAACAAAAAAATGGTTAAAAAAACAGTAGTTTTATTATTAGTGGTTTTGTTTACACTTTCTTTTTCCGGTTGCAGTGTTTTTAGGCAGAAGGAAAAATATCCCTACAAAATTGATTTAGAAATTTGGGGAGCCTTTGGCGATGAAAAGGATTTTTCCGATATTGTTAATGAATACAAAAAAATCAATCCTTATATTGGGACTATTGAATACAAGAAATTTTCGGTGGACAATTACAAAGAAGATCTTTTAGATGCGATGGCGGCGGGAGAAGGACCGGATATATTTTTAACACATAATACATGGCTTCCCACTTTTCAAAATAAATCCATTTCGGCGCCAGCGGAAATTTTAGGAGAAAAAGAATTTCGGGAAAATTTTGCGGATGTGGCAGCCGATGATTTTTTGGCAGAAGGACAAGTTTACGCGGTTCCCTTGAGTATTGATTCTCTAGCGCTTTATTATAATAAAGATATGTTTAACGCGGCTGGTATTACTGTGCCACCGGCCACTTGGAAACAATTGGAAGAAGCGGTAAAAAAAATCACAAAAATTGATAAATATGGAAATTTTATCCAATCGGGCGTGGCTATGGGAACCGCTGATAACATCAATCGTTCCACTGATATTTTAGGATTATTAATGTTTCAAAACGGAACAGAAATGACTAATGCCAATCATACACGCGCTACCTTTAATCAAGTAACAGTAACAGAAACAGGACAGAAACAAGGAGGTATTAACGCGTTGGAATATTACGTCCAATTTTCTCGCTTGGGTTCGCCCGTTTACACATGGAATAAATTAAAGCATTATTCTATAGATTCTTTTTTTGAAGGCACTGTCGCTATGATGTTGAATTATTCTTGGCACATTGAAACCATTAAAAACAAAAATTCCAAACTTAATTTTGCTATAGCTCCCGTTCCTCAACTTAATCCAGATAAACCAGTTAATTACGCTAATTATTGGGGTTTAGCTGTGGCTAAAAATAAAAAAAGAGAAGATAAACATCGTAAGCAATATCCTAAAATAAATGATAGTCAGTATGAACAAGCGCGCGTCAATGAAGCTTGGCAATTTTTAAAATTTATGTCTGTTAAAAATAATAATAAAGTAATTTTAACCAATGTTATCTCTGGAAAAAGCAAAGAATTTGCCATTAATTTTGACCCAGCGGAAAATTATATAAAAAAAACCGGTAAACCGGCGGCGCGCAGAGATTTAATTGAGAAACAGAAAAATGATCCAGAAATATCGGCGTTTGCTCAAGGAAATTTAATCGCGCGCAGTTGGTATCAAGTTCAACCGGAAATGGAAGAATCTATTTTAGCGGAAGCGATTGAAGACGTTGTATTGGGAAAAACTTCCGCTTCTAACGCATTGGAAGTTGCTGTTAATCGTATAACTCAATTAATGAGATAAAAATTTAAAATGTAAGAATTAATAGCGTTGTTTATTTTTTTTATTTTATTTTGAAATTTTTGAAATATTAGCGGAAATGGATTACCGTCTTCGCGGGAATGACATAAAAAACGGGAATGACACAAAGAATTGGAAATAACAAAAAATAATAAGCTAAAAATGTAAATAACGCGATAGAACCTAACATTTAAAAGAATAATTTTAAAAATGTAAATATTAATAAAAAATTTCGTAAACAATTTTTTATGTTTTTGTTTTCAGATATAAATATAAATATAAAAAAACTTACTTCCAAAAAAATAATTGCGACCTTTTTTTTGATGTTTTTTCTTTTGTCAATTTTTTCTTTTTTCTTTACACCTGCAACAACAGAAGCCGTTGGTTTGGTTCCTTGTGGCAGAAATATTGGAACAGAAGAAGAAACGGCGCCTTGCACTCTTTGTCATTTGATAGTGGGTATTAAAAGAATTATTGATTGGGGAACATTTATAATGGTTTTCGCGGCGATTGCTGCCATTACCATTGCCGGCGTTATGTATATTGTTTCGGCCGGCAATCAAAAAATGACAGAAACTGCTAAAAATATGATGTGGCACGCTTTAGCTGGTTTCGCTATTATTCTGGGTGGTTGGGTGCTGATTAATTATTCTATGTTTTTATTGAGTGTAAAAAGTGATTTGGGAATTGGTGTTGTTAAGTGGTATGAGTTTAGTTGCGATACCAGTAGCAGATTTAATCAAGGCGGA